>JBEEGD010000153.1:0-8141 GCA_041166685.1 Acidimicrobiaceae bacterium
ACGCCCTCGAGGGCCTGGGGCAGCTGCTGCGCAACGTCAACCTCGTGCAGAAGAACCTCAACCAGGCCCTCGAGATGAGCGCGATCGTGCTGGTCATGTACGACGCACGCACCAAGCTGTCGGATCAAGTCGTCAACGAGGTGAAGGCGCATTTCGGCGACAAGGTGTGCCGGACGATCGTGCCCCGGACGGTGCGCTTGTCCGAGGCGCCGTCGTTCGGGCAACCGATCACCGCGTTCGATCCGACGTCGCGCGGCGCGATCGCGTACCGAGAGCTGGCAAAGGAGATCAGTGGTGGCACGCCGCAGCGGTCTGGGTAGAGGACTCGGGGCGCTGATCCCCTCCGAGGTGGCCAGCGCCGAGACCGGACCGCTGATCTTCACCGAGTTACCGCTCAGCGTCATCACCACGAACCCCAACCAACCTCGCAAGGGTTTCGACGAGGAAGCCTTGGCCTCGCTGACGGCCTCGGTGCGCGAGCTCGGGGTCCTGCAACCGGTGCTGGTGCGACCGTTGGCGAACGATCGCTATGAGCTCATCGCAGGCGAACGGCGCTGGCGGGCGGCCAAGCGAGCAGGGCTCCCGTCCGTTCCGGCCATCGTGCGCGAGGTCGACGACACCACCTCGCTCGAGCAGGCGCTGGTCGAGAATCTCCACCGCTCGGATCTGAACGCACTGGAAGAAGCTGCGGCATATCAGCAGCTCATCGAGGACTTTCATCTCACACACGACCAGGTGGCCGCCCGGGTCGGTAAGAGCCGGGCAGCGGTGAGCAACACGCTGCGGTTGTTCCAGCTCCCGCCGGCCATCCAGAAGCTGGTTGCCGAGGGCCAGCTGTCGGCCGGCCACGCCCGGGCCCTGCTCGGCACCCCTGACCGCGCCTACCAGGAACAACTCGCCCGAAGGGCGGTGGCCGAGAGCTTGTCGGTGCGCGATGTCGAGGAGGCCGTGCGGACGCGAGGCGAGCTGGCCGAGGCCACCGGGGCCATGACGGTCTCGGATGGGCCGCCGGCGGAAGCCACCACCCGCAAACTCCGGGCGCCGGGCCTGCTGGAGCTCGAAGAGCTGTTCTCCCAGTACCTCGAGACCCGAGTATCGGTCACCATGGGTCCCAAGCGAGGCAAGGTCGTGATTGAATTTGCCGACCTCGAGGACCTCGAGCGGGTCTACCGCGTGATCACCGGACCGGATCAACCCTCGACTACTGATTGAGGGTTGAGGTGAACCTCCCCTTCAAGCTTGTCCACATGCTGTGCAGAATCCTGTGGGTAGTCCGCGCTAGTCAGGGGTGTACAGGGGCCTGAGCCCAACGCGTGAAGGCGCGAGCCATGCTCCGAGCCAGCTCGGCGCTGTGTTCGACGACGACCGCGGGAGGGCCCAGCTCACAGACCACGGCAGCCATGCGGGTCTCTCGCAAGATGGGGAGCTGCATGCCCGTTGCCGCTGACGGCGCGGGGAAAACCTCGGCGTCAACTTCATCGAGCACGAGATCGGCCAACCGTCGACCACCGATCGACTCAAAGGCTCGAGCGGCGTAGTAGGCCGTCGAGCAGCCGGATTCGGTGCGCAACGCCAGCGACAGGAAGGCTTCGGCCGCAAAGGCGTTGGCCTCGCTCGCTTGCACCGACTCGTCGGGGTGGTGCAGCACCGCCACGACCGCGCCCGCTTCGACCAGGGCGCGTCCCACGGCGTCGGCCAGTGCGGCCAGGCCACCAGTCTCGCCGACACCCACCCGTCGCCCTTCGAGCTGGCGCGGCGCATCGAGGATCTGCTGTGCCTCCCGGACCAGGGACACCGGCGGCGAACTCCCTGCCGGTCGTACCACCCGGCGCAGCGTCTCCACGGTGTCCGGGCCGCAGATGCCGTCGACGGTCAGACCCGCGTTGCGCTGGAGTCCCTCCAGAGCGGCCACCGTGCGCGGACCGAAGATGCCGTCGATTCGGCCGGCATCGAAGCCGAGGGCACCGAGGTCTTCCTGCAACTCGCTCACGTCGTCGCCCCGCAGCATCGGCGACCGCAAATACAGCAGTCGATCACCGAGGCGGTAGCTGGCCTCCACCAAAGAACCCCATGTCTGGCGCCCGCAGATCCCGTCGACGCGCAGGCCGCGACGCTCTTGAAACTCGCGTACGGCGTGTTCCGTGGAAGCGCCGTACTCACCGGCGGCGTCGCTCACGTCGAACCCGAGTCGAGACAGCCGTCGTTGGACGTCACGAACGGGTTCGCCGGCATCGCCGGCACGGAGCGGGAGGGTGGTCGTCACCAGCGCGAAGAGACCCGGGTCGGACGTCGACCCGGGTCGTGAAACCTACTACCGGCGGATGGCCGTGAGATCAGGCGATGAACTCGCTGAGCTCCTGCAAGAGTTGGCCCTTGCCCTTTGCGCCGATCATGCGCTTCACCGGCAGACCATCGCGAAAGACGATCAACGTCGGGATGCTCATCACCTCGTAACGGCGGGCGGCGTCGGGATTGTCGTCGACGTTCAGCTTCGCGATGCGGACTTTGCCGACCTGCTCGACGGCGATCTCCTCGAGAATCGGGGTGATCATCTTGCACGGGCCACACCATTCGGCCCAGAAGTCGACGACGACAACCTCGGCGGCGCCGCCGATCTCTTCGTCGAAGGTGGCGTCAGTCAGGGTGCTGATGCCCTCAGCCATTGCAGTGCCTCTCGTCTCTGTAGGGGTCGGAGCTCGGACGGGTCATGGAACGCTGCGCGACCCGCCCGCATTCCTGACCGATTACGTGTGGTTTTCGAGCCAGCGCTCGGCGTCGATGGCGGCCATGCAGCCAGACCCAGCGGCGGTGATGGCCTGGCGGTAGATGTGATCCTGCACGTCGCCGCAAGCGAACACGCCATCGACGTTGGTGGACGTCTCGCCCTCCCCGTGGCCGGTGATGAGATACCCGTTGTCCTCCATCGCCAGTTGACCCTTGAACAGGTCGGTATTGGGGACATGGCCGATGGCCACGAACAGACCGCTCACCTTGAGATCGCTCTCCTCGCCGGTCTGCGTGTTGCGCACCCGCAAACCATCGACCTTCTGATCGCCGAGCACGTCGTGGACGACGTGGTTCCACACGAACTTGATCTTGGGGTTTGCCTTCGCCCGGTCCTGCATGATCTTCGATGCCCGCAGTTGATCGCGACGGTGGATGAGATGGACGCTCTTCGCGAACTTCGTGAGGAAGTTGGCTTCCTCGAGCGCGGAATCGCCACCGCCGACGACCGCGATGTCCTGGTCGCGGAAGAAGAACCCGTCGCACGTCGCGCACGTGGACACGCCGTAGCCGACAAGCCGTCCCTCGTTGGGCACGTTCAGCATCAACGCTTGGGCGCCGGTGGCAACGATGATCGTCTTGCCTCTGTAGGTGGGGTCGGGCGTGTCGGGGTCGCCGACCCACACACCGAACGGCGGGCCCGACAGGTCGACCCTCGACGCCTTCACCATGTGCAGCTCGGCCCCGAACCGCTCGGCCTGCTCGCGGAAGCTGGCCATGAGCATCGGGCCCATGACCCCTGCAGGGAAGCCGGGATAGTTCTCGACGTCGGTGGTGAGCATGAGCTGACCGCCGGGCTGGTCGCTCGTCGACGATGGCTCGCCCTCGAGCACCAGCGGCGCCAGGTTGGCGCGAGCGGCATAGATCGCAGCGGTGAGTCCGGCCGGACCGGACCCGACGATGATCACCTCGCGCACATCCTCGCTCATCTGCGGCTACCTCTCACTGGGTTGAGGCTTGCGCTTGGACCACAGGACCAAGGCAAGACCGCTGAACACCAGCCCGATCAACAAATGTGCGGCCCACACATGTTCCTCGCCGAATACCGAGTCCGGCAGGTAGTTGTTCAGGACCCGCACGACGAGGATCGAGACCAGCACGACGGCCGCAGTACCGAGGATGCCGGCGAAGAGGCCGAACACGATGGCCCTCGCCGCGGTCGTGACCGGTCCGGTGACCTTGTCACTGGCGGTACCGACCACCTTGACGATCGTGTCGGTGGCCTGCGCGGGCCAATCTTCGGTGCGGACTCGCGTCGTCGAGAGGTCGACCTGGTCAGGCACGGGCGGCAGCGTAGTCTCCGCCCGGTGCCCTTCAACCCTGCGGCGACACGATCTCCGTCGACCGAACTCGCCCACGGAGGGCCTGCGGCGGCGTGCAGTCGCGAGTTCAGTCGATCGCCTGCGGCTCGCTCGAACGTGCCGTCGACCGGCAGCCTGGCGGACGGCTCGGTCGACGGTGATCGAGTGTCACTCCTGGTCCCAGCGGGTTGAAGATGCGGGCGATCTTGGGCGTCGCGGCCGCTGCGGTTGGGTGTGTGATCGGCGCGCTCATCCTTGGTGAGTACGAGTTCACCGGCGCGACACCGATCGGTGCCGGGCTGCTGTTCGGCCTCGTGATCTCGGAGATCGTCATCGAGATTGGGCGAACGCGTGCCCCGCTCATCGGCGTCGTGAGCGCGGCAATGGTGGCGGGCGCTTTGGCCTGGGCGGCCTACGTGTCATCGGGTGAGGGGCTACGGCCGTTTCCGAGCGGCGCGTGGCTGGCGATGGCGCTCGGCGCGATCGCGGCGGGCGTACGAACCGGAGGCTGGCGGCCGACCGCTGATGTCGCGCCAGACGACGTCACACCGGCTGACTGAACAGCTGGGTGCAGCTCGCGGCATCGGTGACGACCAGCCGCAACGAACCGTCGGTGATCGTGAACACGTCAACCTGCACGGATTGTCCCGCGAGGATCGCGGTGGCGGCGTAGACCTCCCCCGTTGCATCCGGTGGTTGCGGTACGACGCAGGTTGTCGACGCGCCATTGTTCTGCGTAGGGGGTGTCGACGGAGGTGCTTGCTTGCTGTCGCGGGCCCTGGCCTGTGCCGCGGCGACGAGCGCGGGGCGGTCGGCGAAGGTACCGAGCGCGCTCCGGCTGGAGAACGGACCAGCGGCGTCGCCCGCGGTTGCGGCGGCCCCGGCCGCGCCGCCGGCAGAGCGCTCGGCGAGCGGACCGACCGCGGTGGTGGCCGGTGGCCCGGCCGCGGTGGTGAAGCGGTCTGCCGTGGTGTCGCTCTGCGCTCGGATGAGCAGACCGGCGGCGCCGAGGACGAGCAGGACGGCAGCGGCGATGGACGCGACACGCAGGCCTCGCCGCGCCCGGCGCGACTCGATGTCGACGACGATCGACGCGCCAAGTGCGGCGCGGATGGCGGCCTCACGAGTCGCGGCGGACGGCGGTTCCAGCGGCTCCGACGACAACGCGTCGCGGGCAGCGCGCAGTTCCTCGACCCGCTGGCGCAAGGCGGCGTCGCTCTCGACGCGCGCCCGCTCCTGCGGCGTGACCTCGTCGTCGAGGTATGCGGAGGCCAGCTCGTCCAGTTCGCTCATGTCTTCGGGGTTTGACGCTCGGGATCAGGAGCTGGGTTCCCGCCGATTCGGGCTGCGAGTAGAGATCGGCCTCGTGCGATGCGGGATCGGACGGTACCGGGAGGTATCTCGAGCACCTCGGCGATCTCGGCGTAGTCCAAGGCGCAGACATCGCGCAGGACGACGGCAGCGCGAAACTCGGGAGGGAGGTCCCGCATCGCCTCGTCCACGGTGAGTCGGGCCACGATCTGGTCGGCCATGGCGGGTGCGGACGGGTCCGCGACCACGGTCGGGCCTTCATCGTCGGGAAGACCGGGATCAGGGCGCCGCCGCCGGCGCCGGAGCTCGTCGAGGCACGCGTTCGTTGCGACACGGTAGGACCAAGTGCTGAACGACGCCCGCCCGTCGAAACGAGGCAGGCCGCGGACAAGCGCGATCATCGCTTCCTGAGCGGCGTCGGCCGCGTCGGCTTGGTTCCCCATCACTCGCCGGCAGAGCGCGAACAACCGGTCATAGTGGCGTCGCAGCAACGCGTCGAGCGCTGCTCGGTCGCCCGCCTGCGCGGCCGACACGAGCGTCGAGTCGTCGTTGCGCGAGTCCCCGCGGATGTTGCGAAGTTAGCTCTGACCCACGCTGATCTCCGCGATCCGCCCGTGGGCTCGTCCCGCTTCGTCCGCAGCGCCATCTCCGAGGTTGGTGAACCAGATCAGGACTGCGGCGCCTTTGCGGCCACCGAGATCGAAGGTGGCCGTGCCTGATGAGACGTTTGTCTTGTCGACAGCCGGTGGCCCCCACGACGCGAGGTCCGGTTTCGGGCTGTCCGCGACGTAGATCTGCACCGCGTACCCGTTCGTTGACGACGTGACCTTCAACGTCTTCAGCGACGCGGCGTTGTCGAGCGTCACATACAGACCAACTCCGGGTTTCGTCTGGATCGCGGGGTTGTTGTAGCCCTCGGTCTGCCAGAACGTGTCGGGCTTGCCGTCGATGGCCTTGACCGCCTCGCCGTCGTTCTCGTGGCCGTCACCAGACGGATCGAACGCGGTCGCGGAGGCGATGGCGACGGCATTGGTCGCGGTGGGATTGGTGTTGCCGCCTCCAACGCTCGGAAACCCTGGGAAGCCGTCGCCTCCACCGGCGACGAGGATGCCGCCGACAATGAGCGCGGTGGCGACGAGAACGATGACGACCGTCGGCACGAGCCATCCGCGCTCGGTGCGCACGAACGTCGGCGGATTCGACCTCGGGGGCGTGGGATCAGCGTGGTGACGAAGATTGGTGGCGACCGTGGCGTCGCCGGGCCCGGAAGGCGGTGCCACCGTGAGAGGTTCCGCTGGCGCGCTGCCCCGGCCGGTGGCGACGAGCGCGGCTCGGAATGCCGCGGCTGACGGATAGCGCTGATCGGGATCGCGGGCCATCGCTCGCAACACCACGTCCTCGAGCGGCTTCGGCACGCCAGCGCGGATGTTGCGCGGGCGCATTGGATCCTGGTGGAGGCGGGCCAACGCGGTGGCGGCTTCGGTGTCCGCCGCGAAGGGCGGACGGCCACAGAGCGTCTCGTAGAGCACCACCCCCAGGGCGTACACATCGGCTCTCGCGTCAACCGTCTTGCCCTCTACCTGCTCCGGTGCGAGGTACTTGGCTGTGCCAAGTGTGGTGTTGGTGGTGGTGAGATCGGAACCCGCCTTGGCGATACCGAAGTCGGCCACGAGGACACGTCCGTCGGTCGACAAGAGGATGTTCGCCGGCTTGACGTCGCGGTGCACGACGCCGCCCTGATGCGCGGTCTCGAGGGCATCGGCGACCTCGGCGATGATGGCGACGGCTTGGCCGGGCTCGAGCCACTTGCGTTCGTCGAGCAGCTCGCGCAACGTGGAACCGTCTACGAGTTCCATCACGATCGCCTCGTAGCCGTCTTCAGCGCAGGTGTCGTAGATCGAGACGATCGATGGGTGCGACAACCGTGCGGCCGCGACCGCCTCACGCCGGAACCGAGCGATGAACGACTCGTCCGCCGCGAGGTGGGGATGCAGCAGCTTCACTGCGACCCGCCTGGCCAGCACCTCGTCGGTGGCTTCCCAGACCTGCGCCATCCCCCCGGCGGCGATCAGCCGGTCGAGCCGGTACCGCCCGCCCAGCAGGTGCCCGGCGCGCGACGCGAGGGAGAAGTGATCGCTCAGCTCAGAGCGCTCACAGACAGGGCAGTCGCTCTCATTGCGCCCCGGTCGGCTGCTGCCAGGTCACCCCGATGACTCGGGGTCCGCCGTGAGTGCCGATCACCGCCCCGATCAAGCCGGTCCGGATCTCCTCGCGCGGGAACCGCGATGCGATGAGCTCCAGGAACTCGTCGAGGTCTGGCGCTTCGCCGTGGTACACGCAAAGGCGTTCCACGGCCGGCTCCTCGAGCAAGCGGTCGGCCAGCCAACGCAAGGCTTTCTTGCGCGTACGTGCCTTGCCGGCCTCCTCGACGCGGCCCGAGCTCACGTCGAGCAGTGGTTTGATCGACAGCAGGTTGCCGACCAGCGCCTGTGCGCCTCCGATGCGTCCGCCCTTCTTGAGGTTCTCGAGTGTGTCGAGCGCGGCGATGATCTTGGTGCGACGCGCCATGTCCTCGACCATGGCAACGATGTCGTCGGCGGAGGCACCGTTGCGGGCTGACTCAGCCGCGGCGACGACTTGCGAACCCAGGCCCGACGTGATCGATCGGGAATCGACGACCCGGACATCGATGTCGTCGGCGACGGCACGTGCGGCGTTCTGCGCCGATTGGATCGTGGCCGACAG
>JBEEGD010000154.1:0-10485 GCA_041166685.1 Acidimicrobiaceae bacterium
GCTCTTCGGATACGGCCATTCGCCCAGGTCGGCGATCGTGCGTTTCTCGACGAGCGCGGGCACGTCGGGGTGACGCGGCGTGACGGCAGTGATGCAGCCGTCGGCGCCGTAGTCGACGTCGTAGAGCGACGGCACGTAGACGCCGGTGATGCGGGCAAGGTCGAGCAGGACATCGTCGCGGGATGCACGACCGGCGCGCTTCCAGGCCCCGACGACTTCGGTGATCTCCGAGACGACTTCTTCGCCGTCACCGAGCACCGCGAAGTCGAGAAAATCGGCGAGCGGCTCTGGGTTGTAGGTGCAGTGCCCTCCTGCGCCGATCAGCGGATGCTCCGGCCGGCGATCGGCCGCCCGGACCGGGACACCGGCGAGGTCGATGCAGTTGAGGACGTTCGTGTAGACGAGTTCGGCCGACAGGTTGAAGGCGAAGATGTCGAACTCACCCGCGGCTCGATGGGTGTCGACCGAGAACAAGGGCAGCCCGTTGGCCCGCAGGAGCACTTCGAGATCGGTCCACGGGGCGTACGTGCGCTCCGCGACCGCGTCCGGCCGCTCGTTGATGATCTCGTACAGGATCTGCAATCCCTGGTTGGGCAGGCCGATCTCATAGGTGTCGGGGTAGGTCAGCAGCCACGACACCTTGTGGTCGGCGTGTTCCGGTGACTGTGCCCCGTCTTCGCAGCCGATGTAGCGCGCCGGCTTCTGCACCCGGGCGAGCAGCGGCTCCAGCTGCGTCCAAATCGACGTCATGATCACGGAGAGGCTACCGGACTCCTCCTCCGGCCAAATTGCGTCGCCGGACCCCTCATACGGTGGTCAAACAACGCAATTTCGAGAGGTGGTCAGGCGAATCTGCGCATGTGGACGTTGAGGACGAGGCCGAGGGCCGCGAACTCCGCGATCGTCGACGAGCCCCCGTAGGACACGAGCGGAAGGGGAAGGCCGGTCACCGGCATGATCCCCATCGTCATCCCCACGTTCTCGAAGATCTGGAACATGAAGAGGGCGAGCACGCCGACGCACACGATCATTCCGAATTCGTCGCGCGCCAGTTGAGCCGTGCGCCACACCCGCCACGCGATGATGCAGAAGAGGGCCAGCAGGGTGGCCGAGCCCGCGAAACCAAGCTGCTCCCCGACCGCAGTGAAGATGAAGTCGGTGTGCTGCTCCGGCACATTCCCGAGCCGGGTCTGGCTCCCTTGGAACAGTCCCTCACCGAACGTGCCTCCCGCTCCAATGGCCGTCTTCGACTGGGTGATGTTGTACGTCTCGCCTCGGACGCCTTCCTCCTGATGCGTGAAGGACGTGAGCCTGTCCTTCTGGTACTGCGCGAGGAAGCTCGAGTTCAACATCACCGTGGCTCCGAGCACGGCGACGAGCACCAGCGCGACGAGATGCTTTCCCTGTGCGCCCGCGATGAGCAGCGCGCCGGCCGTGATCACCGTCAACACGAGCGCGGTGCCGAGGTCCGGTTGCAACATGATCAACGCCAATGGCAACGCGGCCACGCCGAGAAGGATGTACAGCCGCCGGCGATCGATGTCGCCGAAGAAGCCCGACGCGACGTTGGCGATGGCAAGAATGAGCGCAAGCTTGGCGAACTCCGACGGCTGGAGCTGGAACGAGCCCAGTTGGAACCACGACTGCGCCCCGTTGCTCTTCGATCCGAGCGGTGACACGACGAACAGCAGCAAGGCGCACGCACCGCCGTAGAAGACGAGTGCCCAGTCGCGGAAGTGTCGGTAGTCGATCACGACCGTGACCACGAGCACCGCGAACCCGACGAGCACATACAGCGCTTGCTTCTCGAAGAACGTGAGGCGGTACGGCGGCACCGGGCCGCGCGTGGCCGAATACACCATGAGCGCGCCAAGACATGACACGGCGGCAATGCATCCGAGCAGCACGAGGTCGAGGTGGCGCCACGCCGCCGTCGGGTTTCGCCGCAGGGTGCTCGCGGGGCTGCGAGGTACCGATCGCGGAATCGAGGACACGGCCATCAGTCTCTCGGACCAGCCGAGTTGTCAACCGCGCCGGGCACGGGGGCGGACAACGTGCCCCCCGGCTGAACAGTGGGAGCGTGCGCTGGGTCTGCCAGCGCTTGGAACACCCGGCGAATCACAGGAGCGGCCGCGGTCGCGCCAAAGCCAGACTCTTCGAGCACGGCCACTCCGACGTAACGCGGGGCATCGGCTGGCGCGAGTCCCACGAAGAGCGCGGTGTCCTGCTTGTCCTGAATCTGGGCCGTCCCGGTCTTTCCGGCGACCTGCCAGTCGGGGAACGAGCGGAACGCGCCGAAGGCCGTGCCCTCCGACGAGTTCACCGCGCCCGACAGTCCCTGCATGATCGGATCGCGAAACTCCGCCGGCAGCGAAACCTGATGCAACACCCGAGGCTCGATCGTGCGCACCACGTTCTGGGTTCCACCGCTCGTGATCTTGATGGCGATGTTCGGCGAGTAGAGCGTGCCGCCATTGGCGACCACGCCGTAGGAGTCGGCCAACTGCAGCGGCGTGACCGCCACCGCGTTCTGTCCGATGGCCAGCTGCACGTTGTCACCCGTGAACCACTCGCCATAGGGGAACGCCGTGGGATTTTGTTCGTGACGCTTGGCCTTGTCGCCCGGGGTGAGCACGAATCCCTTCTGCTCCCCAGGCAACGGGATGCCGGTGTCCGCGTTGAACCCAAGGTCCTGTGCGGTTTGCTGAATCTGGTCGCCGTACGTGCTCCGGTCTGTCCAGAACTGTCCACCCAGTTGGTAGAAGTACACGTCGCTGGACACCGTCAGCGCTCGCGGCAGGTTGACGCGACCGTGGGCCGTACCGCCGGAGTTCCTGAAGCTGCACTGCTCCGCGGCACCTCGGCATCCCGGCACGAAGTACACACCGCCGTCGCTGATCGTCGTCGCAGGAGTGATGAGCCCGGCGCGCAGCCCGGCGAGCGCGGTGACGAGCTTGAAGGTCGAGCCCGGTGCGTACTGGCCCTGTAGGGCCCGGTTGTTCAGCGGGTAGTACGAGCTCGGGTCGTTGAGCGCGGTCCATGTGTCGGTCGGGATCGGTCGGGTGAATTCGGCGGGATCGAAGTCGGGATACGACGCCATCGCCAGGACCTGTCCGTTGTTCGGGTCGAGGATGACCGCGGCACCCGCCGGCGATTGGTTGTAGGAGCCGTCGTTGTTGCGGCGGTTGTGAGCGTTGGTGAGCTCGTCGCGCAACGCCTCCTCGGTGATCGCCTGGACGTTGGCGTCGATCGACAGATACACGTCGTTGCCGGGTACCGGTGGGTCGTAAGAGAGCTGTCGGATCGTCGTGCCCCTCGCATCCACCTCGAGCACCTTGCGACCAGGCTCCCCCCGAAGGTCGTCTTCGTAGGTTCGCTCCGCGCCGGTCTTTCCGATCTCATCGCCTAGTGAATACGTCTTGGCGCTGGTCGTCCGAGCGTCGAGCTCTTCTTGTGTGACGGATCCGACGTAGCCGAGCAGGTGGGAACCGGTACGACCCAGCGGGTACGCCCGCACGGTCGTCTGCGCGACCGACACGGCGTCACCGAACTCGGCGTGATGCTCGGCGAGGTAGAGCAAGGCCGGTTTTGGCACGTCATCGGCAACGGGCACGGGCGTGTACGGGCTGTACCGAACGTCGTCGAGCCGGTGCTCGAGGAAGTCGCGCGTGACGTCCTTCTGGGTGTAGCGGGTCAGTTCGGCGGCCAGCCGATCGAGGATCGCGGCGCGCTCTGCCGCATGCTTCTTGGCGTCGGGCAGCAGCTTCTTGTCGACCGTCACCACGACCGAAATCCTGTTGTCGACGAGCACGACTCCGTTGCGGTCGTAGACGCGACCCCTTGGAGCCTCCTCCAAGATCACGCGCTCGCGGTTGGCAGTGGCCGCGGTGCGGAACTGCTGGCTCGCCATCACCTGCAGGTACCAGAGACGAGCGAACAACGCCGCGAACAGCGACACGATCACGATGCCGAGGATCCCCAGCCGCAACCGAGGGTTGTCGGGGTTCATGAACGCTCGCTCACGTGGGTACCAACCGGCCGCTGCGGGACACCACTGGCAGGGACCAGCGGACGACTCGCATCATCGGCAGCACCAGGGCGCCGTTGATCGCTGCGACCACAAGGCAGATCGTGAACAGTCGGCGATCGAAGAGACCTTCGAGTCCGATGAACTTGCCGACCACCGCCAGCGTGACCACGCTGAGCACGCTGCCACCGCACGCGGTGAGCACCGGGATCCACCAGGCGGCCCGCAGCACACCGGCCTGGACCATGCCGACGATGTAGCCCACGAGCGTGTAGCCGAGTGCGAAGAAACCTGTGGGCGTCCCGTGGACGACGAGGTCAAGCGAGAGTCCGGCGACGAAACCGACGATCGCGCCGCGATCGCGTCCCCCGGCGATGCCCGCGGCAATCGGCAGGAGCACCACGATGTCACCCTTCGCTCCGAAGAAGTCGAGGTCCGCGAACAAGGTGGTCTGCACCGTCACGAGCATGAACACGACGAACGCCGGTCGGGCGTATCTCATCGCGGCGGCTCCCACAACAGCACCTTCACGAAGGTAAGGCGTCCGAGGTCCGCGTACGTGGTCACCGTCAGCACTTGATTGAGTTGGTCGGCTGAAAGGTCGGCCTTCGAGACCGTTCCGATGGGAATGCTCCCCGGAAAGGTCGCTCGATCCTCGCCGCTGGTGGTGATGATCTCGTCCTTTGCGACCACCACCTTCGGCGTGATGCCCGCATCGATGACGAGCGGTCTGCCATCTCCCTGCCCGTGGATGAGCGCGGTCTCGCTCGAGCTCACAAGACGAACGCCCACCACCACTCCGGGGTCCGTGAGCAGCTTGATGACGCTTCGACCGCTCTGCACCTCCACGATTCGCCCGACCAGACCGGCGCCGGTGACCACCGGCATACCCACCTTGATGCCGCTGCCCGACCCTCTGTTGATCTCGATCGTGTGCTCGAAGTTGGTCAGGGGGCCGGCGACCACCTCCCCCGTGACGGCCGGAAGCTGCGTGAACTGGGTGATGCCCTCGAGGCCGGCCAATCGGTCGTACTGCTGCTTGGCATCGGCGTTCTGCGCGGCCTGGCCCCTGAGCTGCTCGATCTCGGTTCGGAGCCGGTCGTTCTCGTTCCTGACCTTGTTGTAGTGGAACAAGCCGTTCCAGGCGTCGCCCACGGGGGAAAACACGCCACCGGCGGCGTCACGAACGGGGCTGAACACCGTCGATGCGACCGTGCGCAGCGACCGAAGGGCGCTCGAGCCCCGAAAGTCGAGCGTGAGCACCGTGACCGACGTGAGGATCAGCAGCGCCAACGTGAAGCGGGACCGTCCGGAGCGGCGCGAGAGGGCCATGGGGCTCCCTCAGTGGTTAACGATCGCCGTGAGACGAGAACAGCACGCCCTTCAGCGCGTCGAACTCCTCGAGCGACTGGCCAGAACCGATGGCGACCGCGTGCAACGGGTCGTGAGCGATGACGATCGGCATCCCGGTCTCGTGCTGCAACCGTGCATCGATGCCGTGAAGCAGTGCGCCGCCGCCGCTCAGCACGATGCCCTGTTCCATGATGTCGGCCGCCAACTCGGGAGGCGTCTTGTCGAGGGTCACCTTCACCGCGTCGACGACCGCACAAACAGGTTCGTCGATCGCGCCGCGAATTTCTTCGGTCGACACCACGATCGTCTTGGGAAGACCGGTGACGAGATCGCGGCCGCGGATCTCGGCGTGCACTTCGTCGACAAGCGGCCATGCGGAGCCGAGCGCGATCTTCACCTCTTCGGCGGTGCGATCGCCGAGTGCGAGGCTGTACTCCTTCTTGATGTAGTTGACGATGGCTTCATCGAGTTCGTCACCGCCAACGCGCACCGACTGGCTGGCAACGATGCCACCGAGCGAAATGACCGCCACCTCGGTCGTGCCGCCGCCGATGTCGACGATCATGTTGCCGGTCGGCTCCTGAACCGGCAGGCCTGCACCGATCGCCGCCGCCATCGGCTCCTCGATGATGTACGCCGGCTTGCGGGCGCCGGCGAACTCCGCGGCTTCCTGCACGGCTCGCTGCTCGACACCGGTGATGCCCGACGGAACGCAGATCACCATGCGGGGGTGCAGCGACAATCGCCGGGGATGCACCTTCGTGATGAAGTACTTCAGCATCTTCTCGCAGATCTCGAAGTCGGCGATGACGCCGTCCTTCAGCGGCCGGATCGCCTGGATGTGCGCGGGCGTACGCCCGATCATCCGTTTGGCTTCGGCTCCTACGGCGAGCAGGCGGCCGTCGCGGGCGTTGATGGCGACGACGGACGGCTCGTCGAGCACGATGCCCCGGCCGCGGACGTACACAACGGTGTTGGCCGTTCCAAGGTCGACGGCCATGTCGCGACCCATGAACTGCGAGAGAACAGTTTCGGACATGCGCGCCCCGTGCGGTACTGGCGAATGGTGAGCGAAAGTTAGTCGGCACCGAGCACGATGGTCTCGGCCCCTACTCGGGTCCACACGTTAGACGCTGTAACGCTTTCGCAACAATCGCCGCGTCAGAGCGTCGGGAACCACAGCGCGATCTCCCTGGCAGCAGAGTCGTGACCGTCGCTGGCGTGCACCAGGTTCTCCGTCGTGGTTGTCGCAAAATCTCCGCGGATCGTCCCTGGAAGCGCGTCGTCGACCTTCGTCGCGCCGACGAGCATGCGGACGAGGGAGAAGGTGTTGTCTGCGGGACCTTCGACCACCATGGCAAACACGGGCGAGCGGGTGATGAAGCTGATCAACTCGCCGTAGAACGGCTTGCCCTCGTGTTCGGCGTAGTGCTTGGCCGCGAGATCGTCGCCGACCATCCGCATCTCGGCCGCGACGACCTGCAGGCCCTTCCGCTCGAGTCGGGCGACGATCTCACCGATCAACCCGCGCTCCACCGCATCGGGCTTGGCCATCACAAAGGTCCGGTTCATTGGCCGGAAACTAATGCGGTGCGCGCCGCACCCACGACGTACAGCGACCCGGTGATCAGGATGGCGTCGCCCGGTGCAGCAAGCCGCCTCGCACGATCGACCGCTCGGCCCACGTCGGGCTCCACGATCGGCTTGCCCCCCAATGCTTTTGCCGCGGCCGCGATCTCTTCGGCAGGGACCGCCCGCGGCGAAGGCGGCGCGCACGCGATCACCGCGAGTGCTCCCTCGACTTCGAGCGCCGCGAGCACCGAGGCCGGATCGCGTGGTTGCAGCATCCCGACCACGAAGATCGTCTCGCCGCTGTGATGGAAGTCGTCGCGCAACGTCTCCGCTACGCACGCGGCAGCTTCCGGACTGTGCGCGCCGTCGAGCACGACGAGAGGATCGCGACCGACGATCTCGAAACGACCGGGCATCGTCAACGATCCGAACGCGTCGCGCACGACGTCGTCCGCCAACGGCGCCGCGAAGAAAGCCTCGGCGGCGGCGATGGCGCACGCGGCATTGTCGCCTTGATGCGCTCCGTGCAACGACAGGTACACCTCGTCGTATCTCGACGACGGCGTCCGCAGCTCGAGCAAGCGCCCACCGACCGCGAGTTCGTTTGACTCGCAATCAAAGCCACCACCGCGTTCCCAGATCTCACGCGCACCGGCACGATGAAAGATCGGAAGCAACGATGGGTCGGTCTCTCCGAGCACGAGAGTGCTCTCCGGCTTGACGATGCCGCTCTTCTCTTCGGCGATGTGCGACCGCCAATCCCCCGTCCCGTCAGTGTGGTCGTGCCCGACGTTGGTCACGACGGCGACAATCCCGTCGCAGACGTTGGTGGCGTCGTAGCGGCCCAACAGCCCCACCTCCACCACGGCCACATCCACGGCGATGTCGGCGAACCACTTGAGCGCTCCGGCGGTCAGCAGCTCGAAATAGGAGTTGGCGACCCCCACGGACGGCTCGATCCGCTCGAGATCCGCGAGCAGGCCAGCCAACTCAGCGTCGTCGATGGCCTCCCCGTTGCGGGCGATGCGCTCGTTGATGCGCTGGAGGTGGGGGCTGGTGTAGGTCCCGACGGTGAGGCCGGCCTCGGTGAGCAGGGCCGTGATCATGCGGGCCGTGGAGCCCTTGCCGTTGGTGCCAGTGATGTGGATGACGGGGTAGCTCTCCTGGGGCTCGCCGAGGAGCGCCACCAGCCGGCGCATCCGCTCGAGTGACAGGCCCTCGATCCGGCCCGCGGTGGCCTCGAGGTTGATGTGGCGGTCGAGCCAGGCCAGACCGTCGATCGGATCAGGATGCGGCGCGGCGCGGCCTTGCCTGGCGGGGCGTCTCGGTGCGAGGCACGAGCGTGGGGTTGACCTTCTCGAGCACGGCCTCGGCATTGATGACGCACTTGCCGATGTCGGTGAGGCTGGGGAGGTCGTACATGATGTTGAGCAAGACCTCTTCGAGAATCGCGCGCAACCCGCGTGCGCCGGTACCCCGCAGCAGCGCTTGGTCGGCGACGGCGTCGAGCGCATCGTCGCTGAACTCCAACTCGACGTCTTCGAACTCGAAGAACTTGCGGTACTGCTTGATCAACGCGTTCTTGGGCTCGACGAGGATGCGAATCAGCGCTTCCTTGTCGAGGTTCGACACCGCACCGATCACCGGCAAGCGGCCGATGAACTCGGGGATCAGGCCGAACTTCAGTAGGTCCTCCGGCAGCACCTTCTCGAGGATGGCGCCGATGTCCTTCTCGTCGGCCCGACGGATGTCGGCACCGAAGCCGACACCTTTGCGTCCGGAGCGACTCTCGATGATCTTCTCGATGCCGGCGAACGCGCCACCGCAGATGAAGAGAATGTTCGTGGTGTCGATCTGAATGAACTCTTGGTGGGGGTGCTTGCGCCCACCTTGAGGAGGCACCGATGCCGTGGTGCCTTCGAGGATCTTCAGCAGTGCCTGCTGCACACCTTCGCCGGACACATCGCGAGTGATCGAAGGGTTCTCGCTCTTGCGCGCGATCTTGTCGATCTCGTCGATGTAAATGATGCCCGTCTCAGCCTTCTTGACGTCGTAGTCGGCCGCTTGGATCAGCTTGAGCAGAATGTTCTCGACGTCTTCACCGACGTAGCCGGCCTCGGTGAGCGCCGTGGCGTCGGCAATCGCGAACGGCACGTTGAGCATGCGAGCGAGGGTTTGCGCGAGCAGCGTCTTGCCACAGCCAGTTGGGCCGAGCAACAAGATGTTGGACTTCGCGAGCTCGACGTCGGCTTCCGTGCCGGCCCCGAACTGGATGCGCTTGTAGTGGTTGTAGACCGCGACCGAGAGGATCTTCTTCGCGTGCTCTTGACCGATGATGTAGTCGTTCAGGAATTCGTAGATCTCGCGAGGCTTTGGTAGCTCGTCGAAGTGCAACTCGGAGGTCTCGGACAGCTCCTCTTCGATGATCTCGTTGCACAGGTCGATGCACTCGTCGCAGATGTACACACCGGGGCCAGCAATGAGCTTCTTGACCTGCTTCTGCGACTTTCCACAGAACGAGCACTTGAGCAGCTCGCCCCCGTCACCGAACTTGGCCACCGTTTCGCCCCCCTTTCCCTCTGCTCTTCCTGTGACTCTTACCTGATCAGCTTGCTCGGATTGCACCAGTCTTGTCGGCCAGCTCACGCGTGGAGATGACCTCATCGATGATGCCGTAAACGCGGGCCTCTTCGGCTTCCATTACGAAGTCTCGGTCGGTGTCCTTCTGGATCTTCTCCGCCGTCTGGCCGGTGTGCTCAGCCAAGATCTGGTTCAGGAGGTCACGCATCCGCAGGATCTCCCGCGCCTGGATCTCGATGTCGGCCGCCTGGCCGGCGCCGCTCCCCCATGGCTGATGCAGCAGCACCCGGGCGTGTGGAAGCGCGAGTCGCTTGCCCTTTGTTCCCGCCGCCAGCAGCACCGCCGCGGCGGATGCCGCTTGGCCGAAGCAGATCGTGGCGATGTCGGGCTTGATGTACTGCATCGTGTCGTAGATCGCGAACAGCGCAGTGATGTCGCCGCCAGGAGAGTTGATGTAGATGTTGATGTCCTTGTCGGGGTTCTCCGACTCGAGATGCAACAGCTGCGCGCACACCAGATTCGCGATCGTGTCGTCGATCGGTGTGCCGAGGAAGATGATGTGCTCTTTGAGCAATCGTGAGTAGAGGTCGTACGCCCGCTCACCCCGATTGGTCTGCTCGACAACCGTCGGCACCAGGTAGTTGAACGCGGGCTCCATTACTTACTCGTCTTCCTGTTCGTCGTTCTCGTCCTTCGGAAGCTCGAGCGCTGCTCGCTCGATGGACTCACCCTGCTCGTCAACGAGCACAACGTGCTCGACGAGCCAGTCCAGCGCCTTGCGCTTCCTGATGTCCGAGCGTACCGCGGGGATCTGATCCGCACGCTCGAACTGCTGACGGACCTTGGCGGGTTTCTCGTTCAAACGCTCAGCCAGCCGCTGGATCTCCTCGTCGACATCAGGATCGTCGGCTTCGAGGCCTTCGGCATCAGCGACGGCCCGTAGGCCGAGGTCG
>JBEEGD010000155.1:0-9639 GCA_041166685.1 Acidimicrobiaceae bacterium
TCTCTGGTGTATTCCTTGCTGCCTTCGATGAACGGGCCGAGGTTGCCGTAGCGGTTGGCGACGATGTCGGTGAACCATTCGGGCACATAGATCTCGAACGTGTCCTCGGCGAGCTGCTGCTTCACAGCGTCGACCAGTGCCTGGACGGGCAGGGCTTCGAGGTCGGCGAGCGACTGCTCGTTGTCGGGTAGGTGGAACAGCTCGGTGTCGATGATGCCGGGGTTCACTAGATGGATCTTGATATCGGTGCCATCGAGGTCGACGGCCAACGACTCCATGAACGCGCTGATCGCCGCCTTCGACGCGCTGTAGGCCGCCTCGCGGGGCGGGCCGAACCGCGCGGCTACCGACGAGATGGTGAGGATGCGGCCGCTCCCACGCTTGATCATGCGCGGGAGCAACGCCAGCGTCAGTCGGATCGGCGAGAAGTAGTTGACCGCCATCACGTGGTCGACGACGTCCGGCGTGAGTTGCAACGCGTGACGGCGTTTCGGGATGCCGGCGTTGTTGACGAGCAGGTCGATGCCCCCGAGCTCGTCGTCGGCCTGCTCCGCGAACGCGGTGACCGCATCGAGGTCCGAGAGGTCCATCACCCACATACGAGAGTTCCGCGCGGTCTTCTGGCAGTCGGCGAGCACTTCCTTCAGCCGGTCCTCGCGGCGGGCGCAGATGCCGACCGTGTGACCATCCGCGGCGAACCCGCGCGCCAACCCCGCCCCGATGCCCGACGACGCTCCAGTGACCAACACGTTCATCGTCAGTGCTCCTTGCAGACGGGCGGGGGGACATCGAGGGCCGGGTTCCGATCGAAGAACCCGACGGGCACCAGCGAGAAGCCGGCGTACTCGACCGGCATCACCGGCCAGTCCTCGGGCCGCGGGATGTGGGTGACGCCGAACGTGTACCAGAGCACGACGTCGGTATCGACGAGCGAACGGTCGGCCGCGGTCCATTGCGGCAGGCCGTCACCGCCCGCCGATTGGTTCGGATAGCCGCCGGCGGCGCGGATCTCGTCGGATTGATACGGCGTGACCCACAAGTTGCGGGTCGCGAACCCGGCGCGCCGCCCGACCGACGACGTGGGATCGGCCAGCAGCGTGGGCGTCGAACCGGGCACGAGCTTGTAGGCGACGGGCTCGCCCAGACCGTTCCGCACGTCGGGATTCACGATCTTCCACGTGCGGCTCTTCGCCGGATCCACGAACCGCTGCGCAACCTGCTCGCTCTCGAGCCGCGTGACCTGCGGCCGAAACGCGTTGCCCATCGGGTTGTCCTCTGCGTCCGGACGGTCGGGCACCACGTCCACCTCGTGCACCTCGTTGTGGGCACCGTCGACGTCGAGGTCGAGGCGGGCACAGAACAGATGCTGGTGATAGGGCGCCGCGAGACCGGGCGCCACCATCGATGCATGCAAGGGCGCGTCGGCCTCGGGGTCGACGGCCATCGTCGACATGATCCCCGTGAGCTTCACCTCGAGCTGGATCGTGCCGTCGAGGTAGAGATACCAGTAGAAGCCGTACTCGTAGTTGCCGACGGTGGAGATCGAGCTGATCACCAACCGGCGCGAGCGGCGCACCTCGGTGGTGCCGCCCTGCATGTCCCAGTGCTTCCAGAGGATGCCGTAGTCCTCCTCGTGGATGCAGATCGCGTTCGTGTGCACCTGCGGGTTACCGTGCTCGTCGGAGAACACCGCGTCGAGGTAGCGGATCTCTCCGAGGCAGTCGCAGCCGAGCTCGAGTGAGTTGACCATCCGGCCGAGTCCCCACTCGCCGGCGTCGAAGGCGTTCTTCCATCCGTGCAGCGGGCCGGGGTCGCCGTAGGGGACGACCATCTCGCTGATCGACGCGCGGTGCACGATCGATCGGTCGTGGTAGCCGAGGGAGTGCAACACGAGGCCTTCGTACGGATCCATCGACACACGCACCGACCACCCTTGCCACGTGATGTGGTGTCCGTCGATGGTGAAGCTCGGGCCTTCCGGTTGCGTGATCTCGAGCGGCTTGAGGTCGGTGCGCGGTTGATGATCCTTCGCGAGATACGAGCCCTTGTCGGCCGGGATGGGCACGACCCCGTGGTCCTGCACCTCGAGGACCTCGCCGCGTCCCATGTCGACGATGGCGACCACGCCCTCGATCGGCCGGCCGTACCCGTTGTCCGTCGGCTCGTCGCGCAGGAAGGCGATCACCCGCGTGATGCGCCGGCCTTCTTCTTGTGGAATGCCGAACGTGCCTGCCGGCCAGGGATCGAGCTGCACCTTCGCCATGTCGTCGATGCCGCGCTTCTTCATGGCCGCCTGGAACTCGTCGTTCTCCATCACGGCGACGATCGCGTTGATGGAGTCCTCGAAGAGCAGCGCGGGGCGGACGTCGGGCACGTGATCGACGGAGACGACCGTGTCGTCGGTGAGCGACACGATGGCCTCGAGCACACCCGCGCCCGGGCCGGGTACGAGGGTGATGGCGGCGCGGCGTTCGGGTGCGCCGGTCTGGAGCTCGTCTTTCGTCGGTTCGTCGAGCACGACGCGAGCGATCAGCCCTTCGTGAGCGAAGATCGCGACGGCCTTCGCGATCTCGTCGGCGCTGAGGGGCTCGAGCGGGTTCACACGCGCCGTCCGTCGCGCAGTACCGCGAATTGCCGGTTGGGGTCGTCGCACGGCACGTTGCCGTTGTCGGTGCACGTAGAGGCGCCGACGGGCGCGTACTGGACGATGTAGGCCTTGCGCACGTCGTCGGTGGTGTTGGGCCCGGTGAGGTGCGGCATCAACGACGAGAACACCACCGCGCCACCAGCCTTCACGGGCGCGGCCATCTCGCGCGGCGGATCGCTGAAGCACTCGAAGCCGAGCGGTTCGACGTAGTAGTGCGCCAACGTGCCCAGCCGGTGCAAGCCCGGTGCCACGCGCGGACAACCGTTCACCTCCGTCGCGTCGGTGAGCGCGAGCCAGATCGTGAGGTACTGCTGCGGCTCGATGTACGTGTAGCCGTTGTCCTGGTGCCACGGCACCCGACGCGGTTTCTCGGGCTTCTTGTAGACGGCCTGGTCCCAGTAGAGGTTGACGTCGGGACCGATGAGGTCGGCGCACAGGTCGACGAGGGGCGGCGACGTCACCAGCGCGCGCAGGACGGGCGAGCGAGCCGCCACGTGCAGCGTGACCGTCAGGGCACCGGCTTCGGCGATCATCATCCGCTCGTCGGGTTGCGTCTTGAGGAACGCCTCGACCTTGGCCTCGAAGGCGTCGATCTCGCGGGTGACCTCGGCCAGCGTCTCGTCGTCGAGCAGGTTCTCGATGACGACGTAGCCCTCGCGGTCGAATTGCACCGCCTGGTCCTCGGTCAGCGTGCGGTAGGGGCCCTTCGGGCCCTGCCACTCGAAGGACGTGTTCCGCGCGTGGCGCTCGAGCGCCGCCCCGATTTCCCCCACGGCCCGCAGCGTAGGCCGCATGCGTTCTAGTGTTCCCGCCGGTGCCGGCATCGCGGAGGTCTGGCCTGTCCCGAACCACCGGGGGCGCAACCTGGGCGGCGCGCGCGTTGCGCGGGGTTCCGTTGTTCGCCGGGCTCGGTCGCGCCGCGCTCAGCAGCATCGCCTCGGTCGCCCATCCCCGGGGGGCGGCCTCCGGTGACGTGCTCTTCCGCGAAGGCGACAAGGGCACTGAGTTCTTCGTGATCCGTTCTGGGCGAGTGCGCGTCGACCAGCACGGCGAGACGGTCCGTGAGCTGGGTGCCGGCGAATGGTTCGGCGAGCTCGCGCTGCTCGACCGCGGTCCTCGATCGGCCACGGTCACCGCGCTCGAGGACATGGAGATGCTCGTCGTCAACGAGTTGGAATTCTCCTCGTTGATCGATGAGGTACCCGGGCTCGCCCACCAACTGCTCGCCACGATCGCGATGCGGTTGCGTGAGTCCGAGTCGCGCCAGTACATCTGATGTCCCTCGGCCACGCGTTGCGCGAGTGGAGCGCGATCGTCGGCGAGCAACACGTCATCAGCGGCGGTGAAGGCATCCGGGCCGCGTCCACCGCGACATATCCGACGACGCAAGGCGTACCGGCCATCGTCCGACCATTGAACGGCACGCAGGTGCAGGAGTGCGTCAAGGTCGCCGCGCGGCACCGGGTTCCGCTGTATCCGATCAGCGGCGGCAAGAACTGGGGCTACGGCTCGCGCGTGCCGCCGGTACGCGGCTCGGTCGTGCTCGACCTCGGGCGCATGAAGCGCATCGTCGCCTACGACGAGGAGATGGCGTACGTCACCGTCGAGCCCGGCGTCACGCAGCAGATCCTGCACGACCATCTCGAACAGCACGGCGGCAAGCTCTGGATGGACGGCACCGGGTCGAGCCCTGACGCGAGCATCCTCGGCAACATCGTGGAGCGCGGGTACGGCGCGACCGTCTATGGCGACCATGCCGGCTGGGCGATGGGTTACGAGATCGTGCTCCCTGACGGAGAGTTGTTGCACACCGGCTACGGCGCGTACCCCGACGCCAAGATGGCGGCGCTCGACCGCTGGTCGCCGGGGCCGCAGCTCGACGGTCTGTTCAGCCAGTCGAA
Organism: Acidimicrobiaceae bacterium; assembly: GCA_041166685.1. Classification (GTDB taxonomy): domain Bacteria; phylum Actinomycetota; class Acidimicrobiia; order Acidimicrobiales; family JACDCH01; genus DASUCS01. The sequence continues at coordinate 4,549 of JBEEGD010000155.1, forward strand.
CCTCGGGATCGTGACAAAGGTGACGATCCCCCTCATGCCCGCGCCCGCGACCACGCAGCTGCTGATGCTCGACTTAGCTGACTCCGAGCGGCTCGCGAGCGCGGTCGACGTGATGCGCGGGCTCCAACTCGACGGCACCGTGCGGTCGTCGCCGTGGTTCGGCAACTGTTACCGGCTGCTTGCCGCGCTCGGCCGATTTCCCTGGCATCGCGCCGAACCGCCGCTGTCGGTCGCGCTGGCCGAGGAGATCGCGGCCGAACACGGATTGGCGCGCTTCACAGGGTTCGCCGCGCTGTATGGGAGTTTCGCCAACGTCACCGCGTCGCGGCGGCAGGCAGTTGCCGCCTTCCGGCAGGCCGATATCCCGATTCAGGTCATCGACGACGCCTCGTTGGCTCGCGCCGCCGACGGTGGGCGGCGCAGCATCCAGGTGAGCATGTACCGCTGGTACACGGGCGGGATCGTGAATGGCGTGCGGCGCGCCTATTGGCGCAAGCGAACCCCGGCGTCGCCCGTCATGGATCCCGATCGCGACGGCGTCGGCTTCATCTTCGTGAACGCCAGCATTCCGTTCCGAGGCAAGGACATCGCGGAGGCCACCGAGCGAGCGGAAGAGATCGTGCTGGCTCACGGGTTCGAGCCGGCGTTCAGCTGCCACTCGGTGCGACCCCGTGCCTTCATCGGACTCCTCGCCTTCGCGTGGGACCGCGAGGTTGCCGGCGACGATCAGCGGGCGTTCGACGCGCACGACGCGGTCGCGCGCGAGTGGGCGAGCGTGGGCCTGTACCCGGTGCGGCTCGGGCTGCACTCCTTCAACCTCATCGAGGATGCCGAGCCGACCCACCGCGCGCTGCTCGGCACCCTCAAGCAGGCCATCGACCCTCACGGCGTGATTGCGCCGGGTCGCTACATTCCTGCGTGATGCAGAACCTCGATATCCAGTTCGTCAAGATCCATGGCCACGACGTCGCCTTCCGGGCGGCCGGTTCAGGGCCGGTTCTGTGCTTCGTGCACGGGATCGCGGGCAGTTCGGCCACGTGGAAGCCCGTGATGGAGCAGCTCGCCGATCGCTACACGGTGATCGCCCCTGACCTGCTCGGACACGGCGAGTCGGCCAAGCCTCGGGGGGACTACAGCCTCGGCGCGTACGCGTCAGGCGTGCGCGACCTGTTGGTGGTGCTCGGCCACGACCGAGCCACGTTCATCGGCCACAGCCTGGGCGGCGGTATCGCCATGCAGGCCGCGTACCAGTTCCCCGAGATGTGCGAGCGGCTCGTCCTCACGTGCAGCGGCGGGCTCGGCAAAGAGGTCAACGCGCTGTTGCGCGTGATCAGCGCGCCCGGATCGGAGTACGTGCTACCGGTGGTGCTCACGCCGCGCGTCCACCGCGTCGCGGAATCCGTCGGACGATTCATCGGGAAGTCGGGTTTACGGGGCGACCCGTTCTGGGGCGAGGTGTGGGCGTCGTATACACGCCTCACGGATGCCCGCACCCAGCGGGCGTTCGTGCACACCATCCGGGCGGTCATCGACGTCGCCGGACAGCGGGTGAGTGCCCGTGACCGCCTCTACCTCGCCAAGGACGCGCCGACGCTGATCATCTGGGGGGATCGCGACGGCGTGATTCCGGTCGCTCACGCGTACGCGGCCCACGAACTCATGCCGGGTAGCCGGCTGGAAATCATCAAGGGCGCCGGCCACTTCGTGCCGATCGAGCAGCCCGCGGTGGTGGCGTCGTTGCTTGCGGACTTCTTGCAGACCACCGAGCCCGCGCACATTTCGGTGGGTGACTTGCGTCATGCCGTTTCGACAACCTGAGCGCTCGTACTCCACCATTGACCCGTGCTGAAGCGGATCGCGGGTGTGTGCTATCGCCGTCGCTGGCGGGTCCTCATTGGCTGGGTCGTGGTGCTCGTCGGCATCAACGCGGTGGGTGGCGCCGTCGGGAGCAGCTTCGGCGAGAGCTTCCACCTGCCGAGCACCGACTCGCAGAAGGCGTTCGACCTGCTCGACAAGCGCTTTCCCGCCCGCGCCGGTCAGACCGCGTTCATCGTGTTCAAGGCGACTCCGACCATCGACGCGCAGAAGCCCGCCATCAACCGCGCACTCGACGAGCTTCGCGGCGTGAAGAGCATCATCGAGGTGCGCGCCCTCACCGCGTCGCCGCAGAACCCACAGATCGCGTTCGCCGAGATGCAGTTCCAGTCGGCCAGTGGTGGGCGACAACGCCTCTCGCAGGCAACCCTTGACGCGGTGAAGGCGGTCGCCGCGAAGGACCAGCCGGGTCTGCAGATGGAGCTGTCCGGCATGTTCGGCGAGCCGCCGTCGTTCGGCTTGAGCGAGCTCGTCGGTGTCGGCGCGGCGATCATCATCCTGCTCTTCACCTTCGGGTCGGTGCTGGCCATGGGCCTGCCGCTGCTCAACGCGATCTTCGGTCTCGGCGTCGGCCTCGCGGCGATCACGATCGTCACCCACACGGTGTCGATGCCCGAGTTCGCCCCACAGCTGGCGATCATGATCGGGCTCGGCGTCGGCATCGACTACGCGCTCTTCATCATCACCCGCTTCCGCCACGGCATCCACCACGGCCTCGAACCCGAAGTCGCGGTGGTGAAGGCCGTCGCGACATCGGGCAAGGCGGTGTTCTTCGCGGGATGCACGGTGATCATCTCGCTGGCTGGCATGTATTCGATCGGCATCGACTTCGTGAGCGGGCTAGCCACCGGGGCGATCATCGCGGTCGCGCTCACGATCGCGACGTCGCTCACGCTGTTGCCCGCGATCCTCGGGTTCGTCGGCAGGAACATCGACAAGTTGCACGTGCCTGGCGTGAGTCGGGGCGAGCACGAGCGCGACGGCTTCTGGTACCGGTGGAGCCGCCTGATCCAGCGCCGACCCGTGCCCTTCGCCATCGGCGCGCTGTTGGTGTTGCTGGTATTGGCCTCGCCGGTGTCGACCATCCAGCTCGGGTCGTCTGACGACGGCAACCGGCCGACATCCGACACGACACGACGGGCCTACGACCTGCTGGCGGACGGGTTCGGCCCCGGCTTCAACGGCCCGTTGTTGCTGGCGTTCGACGTGCCCGCCGGTGTCGGCGACGACGCGCTGGCGCGGGTGCACGACGAGTTGGCCGCCACCCCCGGCGTGCAGTTCGCGCTGCCGGCCTCGTTCAATCCCCAGCACGACGCCGCGGTGATGCCGGTCTTCCTGACGACCTCGCCGCAGGATCCCAAGTCGGTGTCGCTGATCCATCACCTGCGCGTCGACGTCCTGCCCAATGCGGTGCAAGGCACCGGTATCGACGCGCACGTCGGTGGGATCACGGCCGCGTTCGACGACGTGAGCACCTACGTCGAAGAGCGGTTGCCGTTGTTCATCGGTGTCGTGCTGCTGCTGTCGTTCCTCCTGTTGTTGGTGGTGTTCCGATCGCTGCTCGTGCCACTGAAGGCCGTGATCATGAACCTGCTGTCGATCGGCGCGGCATACGGAGCGCTCGTCGCCGTGTTCCAGAAGGGCATCGGCGCGTCGCTCATCGACGTCAAGCAAGGGCCGATCGAGAGCTTCCTGCCGATGATGCTGTTCGCCATCCTCTTCGGGCTGTCGATGGACTACGAGGTGTTCCTCCTGTCGCGTGTGAAGGAGGAATACGACCGCACGCACGACAACGCGGCCGCGGTGGCCGATGGCGTGAATGCGACCGCGCGGGTCATCACCGCCGCCGCGTTGATCATGGTGATGGTCTTCGGCTCGTTCATGTTCGGCGACGACCGCGTGCTGAAGGAGTTCGGGTTCGGGTTGGCGGTGGCGATCTTCGTCGACGCCACCATCGTCCGCATGGTGCTCGTGCCGGCCACGATGGAGCTGCTTGGCGACGCCAACTGGTGGTTGCCCAAGTGGCTCGACCGGTTGCTGCCCAACGTCCACATCGAAGGCGAGCCCGATCTCGATCACGAGATCGAGGAGTTGTTGGATACCGCCCCGGTGGTAGAAGAAAAGGGTGCCCCTCGCTGATTGGCCGGTCCTCCGCCAGTTGCTGGCTGGGGATGTGTGGGGGCTGGGGCCGACCGCCCGGTCGTCGGTCACCGACTCGCTTGCGGCGCGGACGACGTCAGCGGACGAATCGGTGCGATCGGTGTGCCCGTATTGCGCCGTCGGGTGCGGCCAAGTGGTGTCGGTGCGCGACGGGCGCATCACCAACATCGAGGGTGATCTCGACTCGCCGATCTCACGGGGCCGGTTGTGTCCGAAGGGTTCGGCCACGTTCCAGCTGGTGACGGGCTCGTACCGCCAGGAGCGCGTGCTGTATCGCCGGCCGGGCGGTGTCGAGTGGGAGCCGCTGCCGCTCGAGGAGGCGATGGACATGGTGGCGGCTCGGGTCCGTGCTTCTCGGGACGCTTCGTGGGATGCGGTCAACCGGCGCACGTTGGCGTTCGCCCACCTCGGGGGGGCCACGCTCGACAACGAAGAGAACTACCTGATCAAGAAGTTGTTCACCGCGTTGGGTGCGATCCAGATCGAGAACCAGGCGCGCATATGACATTCGTCGACGGTCCCCGGTCTGGGGACCTCCTTTGGTCGGGGCGGCGCCACGACCTACCAACAGGATCTGGCGAACAGCGACTGCATCGTCATCCAAGGCTCGAACATGGCCGAGTGCCATCCGGTCGGGTTCCAGTGGGTGATGGAGGCGAAGGCGCGCGGCGCCACGGTGATCCACGTCGACCCGCGGTTCACGCGCACGTCCGCCGTGGCCGACATCCACGTGCCGTTACGAGTCGGAAGTGACATCGCCTTTCTCGGCGGCATCGTGAACTACATCCTCTCGGAGGAGAAGTACTTCCGCGAGTACGTGGTGGCGTACACGAATGCGTCGGCGATCCTGCGCGACGACTTCCAGGACACCGAGGACCTCGACGGGCTGTTCAGCGATCCGTCGACGTGGCTGTACCACTCGGCTTCTCAGGACGACCACCTGCACGGCGGCGAGTCCCATGAGGGCGGAGGCCTCCACGAGCAGGTGCACGTCGATCCCACGCTCACGCATCCGCGCTGCGTGTTCCAGGTGCTGCGACGCCACTACTCGCGCTA
>JBEEGD010000156.1:0-3459 GCA_041166685.1 Acidimicrobiaceae bacterium
CATCCTCACGCGCCACTTCGACGTGCCCGGAGGCCTGATGTTCCCGAGGCCGTCGGCCTGGCCGATGACGAACCTGCCCATGCCCGGCCTCGAGGACGGCTCGCCGAACTTCGGCCGGTGGACGAGCCGCGTGCGCGGAGCGCCCGAGGTGCTCGGCCACGTGCCGGTGTCGTGCTTGTCCGAGGAGATCGGCACACCCGGCGACGGCCAGATCAAGGCCCTGTTCACGGTGGCCGGCAACCCCGTGCTGTCGTCACCCGGTGGGGACCGCCTCGATGCTGTCCTTCCGGGACTCGACTGCATGATCAGCGTCGACAACTGGATCAACGAGACCACCCGGCACGCCGACGTGATCCTGCCCGGGCTGTCCCCGCTCGAGCAGGCCCACCACGACGACCTCATCTGGAACTTCGCGGTCGGCAGCGCGGCGAAGTACTCCGCCCCGGTGTTCGCCCCCGAGCCCGGGCGGCCCGAGGAGTGGGAGATACTCATCCGCCTCGCCGGCGCGTGTATCGGAATGACCGCCGAGGACTGCGACGTCGCCCTCATCGACGACGGCTTCTTCGATGCGGTCGCGGAGTCGCAGGGCCTCGACGGACCGAGCCTGCGTGCCGACTACGACCACGGCGGCCCCGAGCGCCTACTCGACCTGACGTTGCGCACCGGCGCGTTCGGCGATCGGTACGGCGAGGTGCCCGACGGGCTCACGCTCGAGAAGGTGAAGGCCGCGCCCCACGGCATCGACCTCGGGCCCATGGTCCCGCGGCTCGCCGAGGTCCTGCGTACGCCCGGCGGCCGAGTGGTGTTGGCGCCGCCCTACATCACCGCCGACGTGCCCCGGCTCTCCGACCGCCTAGAACGCGCCGCCGATGAACTCGTCCTCATCAGCCGCCGGCACCTCCGTTCGAACAACTCCTGGATGCACAACGTGAACGTCCTCGTGAAGGGGAAGGATCGTTGCACGCTGCTCGTCCATCCCGACGACGCCACGTCGCGGGGATTGATCGAGGGGGCCGTCGCATCGGTCAGTTCCGAGGCGGGCACGATCGAGGTACCCGTCGAGATCACCGATGAGGTGATGCGCGGCGTCGTGTCACTGCCGCACGGTTGGGGCCACGACAAGCCGGGCACCCGTCTCTCTGTCGCCCATGAGCACGCGGGTGTGAACAGCAACATCCTGTCGCCAGGCGACTTCGTGGACGTGCTGTCTGGCAACGCCGCGGTCAACGGCATCCCGGTCACGGTGACCTTGGCTTCGTGAAACGAGGCAGCGTCCCTGCGAGCACAAGGACAGCGGCGCCGATGAGGGCCGAGACGAGTGAGGCGCCAAGGATGGCGACCTTCGCTGCATCTGCGAGTTGCAGGTCGGCGAACGCGAGCCCCGAGACGAACAGCGAGACGGTGAAGCCGATGCCGCCGAGAGCGGCGGCGCCGGCGATGTGCGGCCACCGGATGTCCTCGGGAAGCACCGCGACGCCGAACCGCACGCTGAGCCACGCGCCACCGAGGATGCCGACGAACTTTCCGCCGATCAGGGCGACACTGACGCCGACCGCGACGGCAACCGCGTCGGCCGTGCCGAGCATGTCGCCATGGAGCACGATGCCGGCGTTGGCGAGGGCGAAGGTCGGTAGCACGACGAAGCTGGTGAACGGGTGAAGTCGGTTCTCGAGGTGTTCGGCCGGAGAGACGCTTTCGCGAGCGACGACCATCATCTGATGAACGTCGCTCGCGGCGGGTTCATCCGCGAGGTCGAGCGCCCATCGCCGCAAGGTTTGGGCTGGGGCGAGGGGCCGGGCCGGGGTGGTGAGACCGAGTGCGACGCCCGCGATGGTCGCGTGCACGCCAGAGCGGTAGGTCGCGTACCACGTGACCACTCCGAGGACCACATACAACGTGGGCCAGTCGACGCGGAGGCGGCGAAGGGTCACCGCTGCCAGGAGGGTGAGCGCAGCAACGACAAGCGCGCCAGCGTGGAGTGAGCCGCTGTAGAAGACGGCGATGACGAGGATGGCGCCGACGTCGTCGACGATCGCAAGGGTGAGTAGGAAGAGCTTGAGCGGGTTCGGCGCGCGCGAACCGAGCAGTGCCAATACGCCGAGCGCGAAGGCGATGTCCGTCGCCATGGGGATGCCCCATCCATGGCCGCCGCGACCAGCGCCGGCGGTGATCGCGATGTAGAGAGCAGCGGGCGCGACCATGCCTCCGATTGCGGCGCATACCGGCAGTGCTGCCACGCGACGGTCGGCGAGTTCGCCGCGCACCAGTTCGCGCTTGATCTCGAGGCCGACAACGAAGAAGAACAGGGCCATCAACCCGTCGTTGACGAAGTGCCCGAGTTCCTCGCTCAGCCGGAAGCCCCCGAGCTGCACAGAAACCCGGTTGTGCCACAACGTCGTGTAGCTGTCGCGCCATGGCGAGTTGGCCCAGACGAGGGCGACGACGGTGGCCGCGACGAGGACGACGCCACCCGATGCCTCCGTCCGTACGAAACGGTGCACGACCAACGGCAAGCTGCGTGCCGGGGTCGTTTGTCGGGCGGTGATCCTCTTGCCGGGCAACGACACGCGGGCTCCTTGGTGCGCGGTCCATCTCGGACGCCGACCAGCCTTCCCGGCACGCCGTTGTGGATGCTACCGATCGAAGCCGCGTTCATCGGCAATCACGATCTCTCGGTACCGTCTCCGTTCGTGAGCGCCAAGAGCAGCGACGAAACGCGCGACGGGGTTTCACTCACCAATCTCGACCAGCCGATCTTCGAAGGCGCCAACGCCACCAAGCGCGATCTCGTCGACTACCTGGGCAGCGTCGCCGAGCGCATCATCCTCGAGCTCCGAGATCGGCCGTTGTCGGTGATCCGGGTTCATCGGGACCAAGCGCCGTTCATGCAGAAGAACGTGCCGAAGTACGCACCGTCTTGGCTGCGCACGGTCGAGCTCTGGGCCGGGACGTCGAAACGGACCGTCTCGTACGCGCAGTGCAACGACCGCCGGTCGCTGCTCTGGTTCGCCAACCAACGCGCGGTCGAGTATCACCCCACCCTGGTGCGCGCCGATCGGTTGGATCACGCGACGCATCTCGTGCTCGATCTCGACCCGCCGAGCGACGAGGGTTTCGGCGCGGCTGTTCGCGCCGCTCATCTCGTCCGCCAAGTGCTCGCGGACTCGGGCCTGGAAGGTGCCGTCAAGACCAGCGGAGCCAAAGGCGTGCACGTCTTCGTACCCATCGATGATCGGCACTCGCTCGAGGACACGGCGGCGGCAACGCGTGCCATCGCGAAAAGAGCCGCGGCGCTCGCTCCTGACATCGCCACGACGGCGTTCATGAAGGAAGACCGCGGCGGCAAGGTGTTCGTCGACACGACCCGTTCGGGCGGAGCGACCGTGATCGCGGCGTACAGCCCACGCGCTCGGCCGGGCGTGCCCGTGTCATTCCCAGTGAGCTGGGACGAGCTCGATG
>JBEEGD010000157.1:0-2664 GCA_041166685.1 Acidimicrobiaceae bacterium
CGCCGCCGCCGACGTCGTGGTTCCACTCCTTCCCGGAGGCTTCGGTGCCGAGGTCAGGGCTGCGTGTGCACCGCTTGCCGCCCGTCACCGGCTGGTCGAGGTCGAGGTCGAGGGCCTCGACGAGGCATTACGGAGCTGTCCGGTCGCACTGTCGTCCATGGGACGCGGCTACGACGACGACCCGGCGTACTTTCTGGCTGCCGCGGCAGCGGGACGGCATGCGGGAATCCTTCTCGACCGCGGATCGACTGACTGATTTGCGGCAAGTTGTTGTGATTCCGGACACAACGCATCGTCCAGGTGCCGTCGGACTGTCACACTCTGCGGTGTGACGGCAGTCTCCCCCGTTGTCACCAGCGCCGCCCGTCCGGCCGAGCGCGGGGCGTTGCTGGCCCGGCTCGAGGCGAAGTTCGGCTGCGCCATGCTCTTGTCGAACGCCATCGGCGGGGCGATCGTCTTCCTGTTGCTCGGATTTCTCCTGCCGCGCGCGCAGCGATTCCTCGACGCCAACGTCATCGCGCTGGCCAGCTACATGGTGTTCTCCTTCTTCGGCTGCGGCCTGCTGTCGGGGCGGGCGTTCCAACCGATCCGCGAGTGGGTGGCGGATGGTCGGTCTGCCACCGACAGTGAGCGCACGTACGTCGTCGGCCATCCGCTACGCCAGGCGGTCCTGAACTTCGTGTTCTGGATGGGCTCCGAGATCGTGTTCATCCCGATCAACGCGCGTTACGGACTGCTCGCCGACTCCGACGTCGCGGTGACGATCCTCATGGGCGCCATCACGACATGCGGCCTCACCTATCTGCTCGCCGAGCGAATCCTGCGACCGATCAATGCACTGGCCTTCGCGGAGGGGCTACCCGAGCACCCGTTCGTCCCAGGTGTGAAGAGCCGCCTGCTCCTTGCGTGGGGCATCGGCACCGGTATCCCCCTGATCGGTGTCGTGCTCATGGCGGTGGACCACGGCGGGCGCCCGATCTCGGTCGGCGGCCTCGCCTTTCTCGGTTGCGCCGGCCTGTTCAGCGGTGCCGTCGCCACGCTGTTCGCGGCGAAGTCCATCGCCGACCCGGTGGAGTCGGTCACTGCAGCGCTCGCTGACGTCGAGGCCGGGCGGCTTGACGTCTCGGTTCCGGTCTACGACGGAAGCCAGATCGGCCAGCTCCAGAACGGTGTCAACGCCATGGTCGAGGGTCTGCGCGACCGTCGACGGCTGCGCGACCTCTTCGGCCGGCAGGTGGGTGAGGACGTCGCGGCGCAGGCGCTGGAACGCGGGGTGCGGCTCGGCGGCGAACAAGTGCACGTCGCGGTGCTGTTCGTGGACGTCATCGGTAGCACTGCACTCGCGGCGACCCGGTCGCCGTCCGCCGTCGTGTCAGCACTCAACGCGTTCTTCGCGATCGTCGTCGACGTCGTGGGCCGCACTGGCGGGTTCGTCAACAAGTTCGAAGGTGACGCTGCGCTGTGTGTGTTCGGCGCACCCGTACGCCGCGACGACGCGGACAGCTGCGCGCTTCTTGCCGCGCGACTGCTGTGCGAGCGGCTTGCCGACGTCAACGGGTTGTCAGCCGCGATCGGTGTCTCGGCCGGCGACGTCGTCGCGGGCAACATCGGGACGAAGGAGCGCTTCGAGTACACGGTCATCGGTGACGCCGTCAACGAAGCGGCCCGGCTGACCGAGCTGGCCAAGCTGCGGCCGGAACGCTTGCTCGTCTGCGCGTCGATGCTGCCCGGCGTGGACGCGGCCGAGCGCGCGCACTGGAAGCGCGACGGGCAGGTGCTCCTGCGCGGTCGCACCGTGCCCACAGAGCTCGCCGTCGCCGGCTGAGTGTGCCCTCGGGGATTGCGCAGGTGTCGCGCCCTCACATGCTGGCGATGAGCTTCTCTACCCGGTCATCGACGGACCGGAACGGGTCCTTGCACAGCACGGTGCGCTGCGCCTGGTCGTTGAGCTTGAGGTGCACCCAGTCGACGGTGAAGTCCCGGCGCTTCTCCTGCGCGCGGCGGATGAAGTCGCCGCGCAACCGGGCCCGGGTCGTCTGTGGCGGAACAGACTTCGCCTCGAAGATGCGCAGGTCGGTGGTGACCCGGTCCATCGCACCCCGGCGCTCGAGGAGGTAGTACAGGCCGCGACGGCGGTTCACGTCGTGGTACGCCAGATCGATCTGAGCGATCCGTGGCGACGAGAGTGGCAGGTCGTGCTTGGCGCGGTAGCGCTCGATCAGCTGGTACTTCGCGACCCAGTCGATTTCACGCTCGACCTTGTCGAGGTCACCGCTCTCGACCGCTTGCAGCGTGCGCTCCCAGAGGTCGAGAACGCGCTCCGCCGTGGCGTCGGCGCCGCGGCGGTGCACGAAGTCACGAGCCTTGGCGAAGTACTCCAGCTGGATCTCGAGTGCGCTCGCCTCCCGGCCGTTGGCCAGGCGCACCTTCTTGCGACAGGTGATGTCGTGGCTGATCTCGCGGATCGCCCGGATCGGGTTCTCGAGGGTGAGATCGCGGAACGTGACGCCGGCTTCGATCATCCGCAGCACGAGGTCGGTCGCCCCCACCTTCAGCAGGTTGGTGACCTCGTTCATGTTGGAGTCGCCGACGATGACGTGCAGGCGGCGGAAGCGCTCGGCGTCGGCGTGCGGCTCGTCGCGGGTGTTGATGATGGGCCGCGAG
>JBEEGD010000158.1:0-10425 GCA_041166685.1 Acidimicrobiaceae bacterium
CCTACTGGCGAATCTGCTGGTGTTGGCGGCGCCCCGGTTCGCGCCGTGCCGCATCACCGCACTCGACGGAACCGCGCGCGTTCACGTTGCGCGGGGCGGAGAGCCGGCGACCGTGCTGCTCGGCGACGTTGGCGAGGTCGTGACCCTGTTGCCGGTGGGCGGCGAGGCCGGCGGCATCACGACCGACGGGCTGCTGTACCCGCTGCGCGGTGAGTCGTTGCGGCCAGGTACCAGCCGAGGCGTGAGCAATGTCATCGCCGCGGTTCTCGCGACGGTGGAACTCGAGGTCGGCACCGTGCTGGCCGTCTTCCCTGGACAAGGAGCAATCTGACATGCGCAGGTTCGTTGCAGTGCTGTTTGCCGTCACGCTGGTGGCGTGTGGCAAGGACAGCAAACCGGGCGCGGGCATCTCCGGCTCGTCTGGCTCGTCGAGTGCTCCGAAGAAGGAGACGATCACGCTCGTCGCGCACGACTCGTTCGTCGTGACCGACAGCGTGCTCAAGGAGTTCTCCGATCGGACGGGCATCACCGTCGAGGTGGTGAAGGGTGGGGACGCCGGGGCGGTGGTGAACCAGGCGATCCTCACGAAGGATCACCCGCAAGGCGACGTGCTGTACGGCATCGACAACACCTTGTTGAGCAAGGGCCTGGATGCCGGGCTCTTCGATTCGTACACGTCGCCCGAGCTCGCTCAGATCGACAGCGCGCTGTTGGATTCGAGCGAGCACCGCGTGACACCGATCGACGAGAGCGATGTGTGCGTGAACTTCGACAAGCGGGCGGTGACCTTGACCTCGCTCGACGATCTGAAGAAGGCCGAGCTCAAGGACAAGATCGTGGTCGAGAACCCGGCGACCTCCAGCACGGGCCTTGCATTCCTGTTGGCCACCGTGGCGAAGTACGGCGAGTACGGCTACCTCGACTACTGGCGCGCGTTGAAGGCCAACGGCGTGAAGGTCGACGACGGCTGGTCGCAGGCGTACTTCGACGACTTCACGCTCGGCGGCGCAACGGGGACCAAGACGGTCGTCGTCTCCTACGCCACGAGTCCACCAGCGGACGTCGTCGGCGCGACCCCTGCGAAGACGTCCACGGACGTTGGCGTCGTAGACGACGCCTGCTACCGGCAAGTCGAGTTCGCGGGCGTGCTCCACGGCACCTCCCACGCGGCCGCGGCACACGCCTTCATCGACTTCATGCTGTCCAAGGCGTTCCAAGAGGACATGCCGCTGAACATGTTCGTCTATCCCGTGCGCAAGGACGCCGCCCTTCCTGACGTGTTCACCACGTTCGCCGCGAAGCCCGCCCATGCCGTCGAGCTCGACCAAGGCCAAGTCCGCCAGAAGCGCGAGCAGTGGATCAAGGATTGGACATCGACCGTTCTCGGATGACGCGCCGAGCGACGAGCGCGGCAACCATCGCGCTCGTCGCTGTCCCGCTCGCCTTTCTCGCGGTGTTCTTCGCGTGGCCGGTGGGTCACATCGTGGCCCGCGGGCTGCGTCCGAGTGGTGGCTGGGACCTGGGGGTCGTCGGTGACGTGTTGCGGGATCCGAGTACTCGACGGGTGGTCTGGTTCACGCTGTGGCAAGCGGCGGCCTCCACCGCGATCACGCTCGCGTTGGCCCTCCCCGGTGCGTACGTCTTTGCTCGCTTTCGCTTCCCGGGAAAGACGTGGTTGCGCGCGGCCATCACGGTGCCCTTCGTGTTGCCAACGATCGTGGTTGGCTCCGCGTTCCTCGGGCTGATCGGTCCCCGCGGCGTGCTGGGGGGCGTTGTCGATCTCGAGGGAACGATCTGGGCGATCCTGCTCGCGCACGCGTTCTTCAACTACGCGGTGGTGGTGCGGGCCGTCGGTGGTCTGTGGTCCCACCTCGATCCCGCGCTCGACGAGGCGGCCCGTACGCTCGGAGCTTCGCGGTGGAAGGTGCTGCGCGAGGTGACCTGGCCGCTGCTTCGTCCGGCGGTCGCGTCCGCGGCGGCGATCGTGTACCTCTTCTCGTTCACGTCGTTCGGGACGGTGTTGGTGCTGGGCGGTCAGCGGTACGCCACCCTGGAGGTCGCGATCAAGCGGGCGACGCTCGACCGCCTCGATCTGCCGACGGCCAGCGTGCTTGCGCTCATCCAGTTGGTCGCGGTGGTGACGCTGCTGCTGTTGTTCAGTGCCGCCGGAGCGCGACGGGCCACGCAGCAGCGTTTGCTGGCCGCGGCCGACGTGGCCCGTGCGCCGGGCACTCGAGGTGAGCGGCTGTTCCTGGCTGCCAACCTGCTCGTGATGGCGGTGGTGCTCGGTGGACCGATCGCGGTCCTCATCGAACGGTCACTGCATCCCGCGAGCGGGTACGGGTTCGCGTTCTATCGAGGGCTGTTCGAGACGTCGCAGCGGGCGGCCCGGTTCGTGCCGCCGATCGATGCGATCCGGAACTCCCTGATGTTCGCGGTGGTCGCGACGGCGATTGCGCTGGTCGTCGGCGGTATGGCCGCATTCGCGGTCGCCGGGCGAGGACGCGCAAGGCGCGGACTGGATCTGTTCCTGATGCTGCCCCTTGGAACGTCCGCGGTCACTGTCGGGTTCGGCTTCCTGATCACCCTGGACCGCCCGCCCCTCGACCTGCGTTCGTCTTGGATCATCGTGCCGATCGCGCACTCACTGGTCGCGGTGCCGTTCGTCGTTCGGATCCTCGTGCCCGTGGTGCGCTCGATCGACGATCGTCTCCGCGAAGCGGCGGGCGTCCTCGGAGCGTCACCGGGCCGAGTGTGGCGCGAGATCGATCTACCGATCGTGCGACGGGCGTTGCTCGTCGCTGGAGGCTTCGCATTTGCGATCTCCCTCGGTGAGTTCGGCGCGACGATCTTCATCACAAGGCCGGACCGTCCGACGATGCCCGTCGCCATCTTCCGGTTCCTCTCCCAAGCGGGGTCGGCGAACTTTGGCGCGGCCATGGCGATGAGCACGATCCTCATGATCATCACGGCAACGGCGATCGTGCTCATTGAGCGTTTCCGCGCTTCCGGAGTCGGCGAGTTCTGACGGATGCTCGACGTCGAGGGCTTGCGCGTGCGGTACGGCGACACGGTCGCGGTCGACGCGGTCGACCTCACCGTTGACGAGGGCGAGATCGTCACTTTGCTCGGACCGAGTGGGTGCGGGAAGAGCACGATCCTGCGAGCGGTCGCAGGGTTGGTTCCCGTGGCCGCCGGTCGCATCCGAATTGGCGGTGAAGACGTCGCCGATATGCCACCGCACCGCCGAGCGCTGGGACTCATGTTCCAGGACTACGCGCTGTTCCCGCACCGCGATGTCGGCGGCAATGTCGCGTTCGGACCGCGGATGAAGGGCGCGACGCCCGCGGCGGTGAACGCTCGAGTCCAAGAAGTGCTCGCCCTCGTGGGGCTGGATGGCTACTCGGCGCGCTCGGTGGCATCACTGTCGGGCGGTGAGCAACAGCGGGTGGCGCTGGCGCGAGCGCTCGCGCCGGAACCTCGCCTGTTGATGCTGGACGAACCACTCGGCTCGCTCGACCGATCGTTGCGCGAACGCCTCACGCTCGAGCTGCGCGAACTGTTTGTTCGCCTCGGGTGCGCGACGATCACCGTCACGCATGATCAGTCGGAGGCGTTCACGCTCGCCGATCGAGTCGTGGTGCTGCGCGCGGGGCGGGTGCATCAAGTCGGCCGGCCGATCGACGTGTGGCGGACCCCAGCCGATGCGTTCGTCGCCCGATTCCTCGGCTTTGGCAACGTGTTCGACGTGGCGGTGAGAGGTCACGGGGTCGACTCGCCCTGGGGAGCGATCGCCACCGACCGAGCGGATGGTGCCGCGGCCCTCGTGATCCGTCCGGGTGGCGTGCGGTTCGCCGTCGATGGCCTGCCCGGAACGGCGGGCATGCCGGCCTTTCGGGGCGACTACTTCCTCGTTCCGGTGCTCCTCCAGGGCGGATGGACGATCGAGGTCACCGAACGCTCGGGTGCCATCCCGGCCCAAGGAGACACGGTTCGCGTTGCCCTCGATGCCACCGCCACCGTGGTTGTGGATGCCTGAAGCAGCAGCGCGGCCTTGTCTCGGCCCCCTCACTGGCCGAAGAAGAATGGTGACCATGGGTCGGGTCCGTCGCTGGGTCGCGCTGTTCGTGCCCGCGTTTGCTCTCGTGGGCAGCGTGGTGTCCGTCGCGCCTGCTCACGCCCAGACCCCGTCGACGACCACCTCGACGACCACGACCACGACGGCCCCGGGTGCCAGCTCCACGACCACCACAAGTCCTCACGGCGACGAGCCGCCCGCGGTCGTGCCCGACGTGTCCATCACCGTGCCTCCGCGTGATCCGCCGACGGGTGCCGGAGCCGAGGCGGTCGCTCCGCCGCCAGGGCAAGTGGTGGCGGTCGATCTGCGCGCGGCCCGCGCATCGGCCCTTGCTCGCGAGGCCGTCCTCGAACAGGCCATCACGCACTTCGGCGAACTCGAGCAGTCGTTGAAGTCGCTGCAAGACCGCGTGAGTGCGCTCGAGGTCGCGGCTCGGAGAGCGGTACGCGACCTCGCCATCGCGCGTCTCGAGCTCCGCGATCGCGCCGTGGACGCGTATGTGCGCGGCACGGGCTTCGACACCATCCCACTCGATGCCAACGACAGCGGACCAGAAGCGCAACGTACGGCATTGCTCGGCGCGGTCCTCGATCGCGATCGCGCCGCGGTGCAGCGAGTCAAGGAGCTGCAAGCGAAGGTCACCGCAGACCAAGCGAAGACGGCCAAGGAGTTGAGCGACACGCAGTCACAACTCGAACGGGCAAAGGTCGACCAAGCGCAAGCCCTCCTCGACCTCGGGTACGCCAAGCTCGACCTCGCTGTGTCGAAAGCGGGCGGCAAGATCGTGATCCACGGCTTCGTGTTCCCGGTCGCCGATCCCCACACGTTCACCGAGGACTTCGGCGATCCCCGTCAACCGGACACGCCCCTCGCGCACTTCCATCAGGGCTGCGACGTCGTCGCGGCCGAGGGGACCGAGCTCTACGCGGCCGAGCGGGGTGTGATCACCCAGCTCAGCGAGGGTGGGCTCGGCGGCACGTCACTGTGGCTGAAGGGTGAGAGCGGTACGGCGTACTACTACGCGCACTTGTCTGCGTATGCACCGCGCCTGCATCCGGGGCAGCTCGTCGAGGGTGGCGATTTGGTCGGTTTCGTCGGGCACACGGGCGACGCCTACGGGCCGCATCTTCACTTCGAGGTGCATCCGGGTGGAGGCTCGGCCGTCGATCCATATCCGATCCTGTTGGCGGTCGAGCAGCTGCGCCGTTCGCAGTAACACGGGCGCGATCGGCACACTAGGGCCGTGGACGTCACTGCAACCCTCGACACGCCGTACTCGGCGGAGGTGTTGTTCGAGTGGGTGTCCGACCTTGGTCGCTATCCGCGCTGGCTCGACATCGTGCCTCGGGCCGACCCGGCTGGCGACGACAACGGCGACGCCGACGCGCCGGCTTGGACGGTCGACCTGCGCGGTCGCCTCGGGCCGTTCGCTCGATCAAAGCGCCTGCGGATGGTGCGCACGCGCAACGACGTGCCGAAAGCCGTCGCGTTCGAACGACGCGAGCGCGATGGACGGTCCCATTCCCCGTGGCTGCTCGAAGCGCAAGTCGCCGAAGGCGACGACGGCGGTAGCCGGCTCGTGATGCGGCTGCACTACGGCGGGGGTTTGTGGGGTCCCCTCGTCGAGCGGTTGCTCAGCGATGAGATCGAGCGATCCAAGCCGCGGCTGCTCGCCCTGATTGCGGCGGACCGCTAGTCCGCGAACGCGGACCAGCGGCCGTTGCGCCGCTCGAGGGTGACATCCAGTCGGAAGCACTCCGACAGCGAGGCCGACGTGAGCACGTCGTCGATTGCACCGGCGCCCAAGACGACACCGTCGCGCAGGAGCAATACGTGGTCATAGCCAGCGGGGATCTCGTCGACGTGGTGGGTCACGAGGATCGTCGCCGGTGTGGCGGGGTCCGCAGCGAGCGCGCCGAGGCGTCGGACGAGGTCCTCGCGCCCGCCGAGATCGAGGCCCGCGCTCGGCTCGTCGAGCAGCAGCAGCCCAGGATCTGTCATCAATGTCCGAGCCAGTTGCACCCGCTGACGTTCGCCTGACGAGAGCGTGGCGAACGGGTGGCTGGCCAGGGCCGCACAGCCGAGTCGATCGAGCAGCTCCGTGGCGCGCGTGCGGTCGTCGTCGTCATAGGTGTGCCACCACGGCTCCAGTGCGGCGTACTTCGCGGTCATCACGATCTCGGCGGCCGTCAACCCAGGGCGCAGCAGATCGGCAAACGAGGCGGAGACCACCCCGATTCGTCGGCGATGCCGGCGCACGTCGACCCGCCCGAGGCGTTGGCCGAGCACGTCCACAGTGCCGGTCGAGGGATGCAGATACAGCGAGGCGATGCGAACCAGCGAGGTCTTGCCTGAGCCGTTGGCTCCCAGCACGATCCACCGCTCGCCGTCGGAGACGGTCCAGTTGATGTCGTGGAGGATCACCGTCTCGTCGCGGACGAGTCCGACGTTGGTGAGTTGGAGCGCGGTCATGGTCGTGTACGCATCAGCCAGCCCCACTGCGCCTTGGCCTTCCTCATCCGCAATAGCCTGCACACATCGCCACCGCGCTCGGCCTACTCGCCGTCCTGCTCCTGATCTTCGTGACGGGGTTCTTCGTGGCCGCCGAATTCTCGTTCGTGGCGGTCGATCGCCACCGCGTCGAGCGGCTGGCGAAGGAGGGCCGGGGCGCAGCGCGGGCGCTCGAACGGATCCTGCACCGGCTCGCTTTCTATCTCTCGGGCACCCAACTCGGTGTCACGGTGAGCTCGTTGTTGCTGGGCTTCATCGCCCAGCCCACGGTGGCGACCGCCCTGCAACCCGCGTTCGGCGACGGTCCCTCCATCATCATCGGGTTCGCGTTCGTGACGGTCACCTCGATGGTGATTGGAGAGCTCATCCCGAAGAATATGGCGATCGCGCGGGCCGAGCGCATTGCGCTCCTCAACGCCCGACTGATCATCGTCTACGCCGCGATCTTCGGGCCGGTCATCCGTTTGCTCAACCGATCGGCCAACGCCACCGTGCGTCTCCTTGGTGTCGAGCCCCAGCAGGAGTTGGGGTCCGTGCGAACGCTCGAAGAGCTCGAGCTGTTGATCCGATCATCAGGCGAGGAGGGCACGCTCGACGCCGAGGCCTTCACGTTGCTGACGCGCACCCTGCGATTCAATGACAAGACCGCGGCCGACGCGTTGGTGCCCCGTGTCTCGGTCAAGTACGTGCATCCGGACGACACGATCGCCACCGTGATCTCGACATCGCTCGAGACCGGGTTCAGTCGCTTCCCCGTTTGCGGCACCGACCTCGACGATGTCGTCGGTGTCGTGCACGTGAAGGATGTGTACCGCATTCCGGCGGAGAACCGGCCCAGCGCCAAGGTCGAAGACGTGATGACCGAACCGTTCGTCGTGCCCGAGACCCGGGACCTTGCATCGTTGCTACGCGACCTGCGGACCGGTAGCCACATGGCGATCGTCGTGGACGAATACGGGGGCACCGCCGGGATCATCACGCTCGAGGACGTGCTCGAAGAGATCGTGGGGGAGATCGACGACGAGTACGACCGGGCACCGCCGCGACTGACGACCGTGCTGCCCGAAGGGACGTACGAGCTCCCGGGCACTCTGCATCCCGACGAGGTGCGAGAGGCGTGTGGGCTCGAGATTCCCGACGGTGACTACGAAACGCTGGCCGGCTTCGTACTCGACCGGCTTGGCCGCATACCGAACGAGGGCGACGCCTTCTTCTACGACGGGTGGCGCATCGAGGTTGCGGAGATGGATCGCCGACGCATCGCCACGGTGCGGCTCACCGCGCCACGTCGCGCTCGAGCGGAGCAGGCGCCCCAAACGGTTCCGGCGGCGCAGTCGTGACGGTGTGGCTCGTGCTCGCCGCATTCGTGCTGCTCGGGGCGAACGGCGTCTTCGTGGCCAAGGAGTTCGCGCTCATCGCCAGCCGGCGTACCAAGCTCCAAGGCCTCGCCGAGGAAGGTTCCTTGAGCGCGCGCCTGGCGCTCGAGGCTGCCAGTGATCTCCAGCTTCAGCTGGCCTCGTCGCAGCTCGGCGTGACCATGGCGTCATTGGGTCTCGGCGCAGTCGCGGAGCCGACCGTGGCCCGCGGCTTGGAGAATCTCTTGAGCGTGTTCGGCGTGCCAACCGGCGTCACGAACACGCTGGCGGTCGTGATCGGGCTCGCGATCGTGGTCTTCTTGCACATGGTGGTGGGGGAGATGGTTCCCAAGTACGTGGCCATCGCCGACCCCGAGCGAACCCTCATGGCGCTGGCCATCCCAAATCGGATCTACGTGGCGCTCTTCCGCCCGCTCATCCGAGTGCTCGGCTGGCTCGGCAACGCGGGCACGCGACTACTTGGTGTCGAGCCGCGTTCGGATCTGGCCACCGTGCACACCGCAGAGGACATCGCCTCGATGCTGGCGGCATCGCGTGAGGAGGGGCTCATCGAGGAGATGGCGCACGATCTGCTGTCCGGCGCGCTCGACTTCGGGGAGCGACCGGTTCGCGACGTGATGGTGCCGCGCGACTCGATCAGTTGGGTGTCGCGCGATGCGACCGTCGCCGAAGCCGAGCAGCTCATCGTGACGAGCGGCCACTCTCGGCTGCTGGTCGCGGGACCCGACCTCGACCAGGTCGTCGGGTTCGTGCACGCCAAGGATCTGCTCACCGTCCCGGCTTCGGCCCGAGATCGTCCGCTGCCGCTTGCGCGCATCCGCCGCGTCCTGATCCTGTCCGAGCACCGTCCCTTGGACGAGGTACTCGTTGCGATGCGCCGCTCGCGTACTCACGTCGCCGTGGTCGTCGACGACGACCGCCACGTGGTCGGGCTCGCAACGCTCGAAGATGTGCTCGAGGATCTCGTCGGCGACATACGTGACGAGTCCGATCGGGGGGTGCCGCGCCGCATCACGTCGCGTCGGCGAGCAGCGCGATGAGCAATCGCAGCGAGCGATGAAGGAACTTCTCCAAGAGGTGCTCGGTGACGGTGACATCACCGACCTTCGGCGGCTGTCGGGAGGAGCGTCGAGGGAGACCTGGGCATTCGAGTTGGATGGCGTACCGCTGATCGTCCAGCAGGAGCGTTCGGGAGCAATTCGCACCGGGGGCGGGATGCGCAGCGAGGCCCGGTTGCTGCTGGCGGCCGCCACTGCCGGCGTACCGGTGCCGCGGTTGCGCTACGACGGGACGGCCCACTCGCCGCCGTTCATCGTCACCGAGGCAGTGGCCGGGGAGACGATTCCGCGCAAGATCTTGCGGGACGGGGAGTGGGCGCCCGTGCGTCCGAAGCTCGCGGCCCAGTGCGGGGAGGCGTTGGCCGCGATCCATCGCATCCCGGTCGACGCGGCACCCGAGCTGGAGCATCAAGATCAGATCACGCAGTACCGGGACGCGTTGGACGCGCTCGGCGAGCCGCATCCTGCATTCGAACTCGGATTCCGCTGGCTCGAGCGGAACCGTCCACCAGCGGGACGGGTGACCGTGGTTCACGGCGACTTTCGCCATGGGAACTTCATCGTGGACGCCGACGGTCTTCGAGCGGTACTCGACTGGGAGATCGCGCACCTCGGCGATCCGATGGAAGATCTCGGCTGGCTGTGCGTGAAGGCGTGGCGCTTCGGCGCACCGCTACCCGTCGGTGGGTTCGGTGACCACCAAGAGCTGTTCGCGGCGTATTCGGCTGCCGCGGGTGTCGAGGTGGATGCCGAAGCCGTGCATTGGTGGGAGGTGCTCGGCACGCTGAAGTGGGGGGTGATGTGCATCATGCAGGCGTCGGCGCACCTCAACGGGTTCAGCCGCTCCGTGGAACTGGCGGCGATCGGCCGGAGGGTGTGCGAGAACGAGCACGACCTGCTGGAGCTGTTGCCGTGACAGAGCCGCATGACCGGCCCACCGCGACGGAGTTGGTGGAAGCGGTGCGAGAGTTCCTCGAGCGCGACGTCATGGCTGCAACCGAGGGGCGAGTGCAGTTCCACACCCGCGTCGCGGTGAACGTGTTGGGCATGGTGCAACGTGAGCTCGACCTCGGCCCGGAACAGGCAGTCGCGCATCGAGCGCGACTGAACGCGCTCGGATTTGCCGACGAGGCGGAGTTGGCGGCCGCCATCCGTCGCGGCGACGTCGACGATCGCTATGACGAGGTCAAGTCCGCCGTCACCGCCACCGTCACCGACAAACTCAAGGTCGCCAACCCGAAGTACCTCGACTCCTAGGATTTTCCCCCTCAAAACGACACACGAGTGTGTCGTTTTGAGGGGAAAACGGGGACGGGTCAGGCGCCGACGGCGTGAAAGCCGCCGTCGACGTGGATCATCTCGCCGGTGGTCTTGGGGAACCAGTCGGACAGGAGCGCAACGC
>JBEEGD010000159.1:0-14935 GCA_041166685.1 Acidimicrobiaceae bacterium
GCGAAGATCGTCGCCAAGGCCGTCGAAGAGCCGTTGAAGCAGATCGCGGTCAACGCCGGCCTCGAGGGCGGCGTGGTCGTCGAGAAGGTCAAGGGCCTCGAAGGTTCGTTCGGCCTCAACGCCGCCACCGGCGAGTACGAGGATCTGCTCAAAGCGGGCGTTCCCGACGCCACGAAGGTGACCCGCTCGGCGCTGCAGAACGCCGCGTCGATCGCTGCGCTGTTCCTCACGACCGAGGCCGTCATCGCCGACAAGCCCGAAGAGAAGGGCGCATCCGCAATGGGTGGCGGCGGTATGGACGACTTCTAGGTCCTCTGACCCACTTCCTGTCAGAAGAGAGCCGGCCTTCGGGCCGGCTCTCTCGCGTACCGTTGTCCGATGCGAAAAGTCGCGACGATCCTCGCGGGCGTGCTCGTACTGGCGGCATGTGGCGGCGGCGGAGGTAGTGCCACCTCGGAGACGATCAAGCCCGAGGTGAGGGATCTGCTGGCCGCGGATGTGGCCGTCCTGCAGATCAACGATCTGACCGGCAACTTCTCGTCGAACCCGGGCTCCAACTCGACACCGGAGGCCGAGGGTCAGGCCTCACCCGCCGCCGACAAGTGCTTCCAAGCCGCGACCGGTCTGGACGAAGCGGCGTACGAGAACGAGCGCACCGCGACGTCGAAGCGCGTGTTCCAGACGACGAGCTCCCGCCAAGAGCTCGTCACCGTCGAAGGCAAGGTCGAGATCTTCCGTGACGCCAACTCTTTGGCCAGTCGGTTCCCCTCGTTCGCGAAGCCACCCGTACGCGATTGCCTGAAGCAGATTTTTGTCGACGTCTTCGCCAAGCAGGGCGCGACGGTCGATCGCATCTCGGTCGCGCCGTCCACGATCGACAACGTCGGCGACGAGAGCGTTGGTTTTGCCATCACCGGACCCGTCACCACCGCTGACGGGATCGAGGTCGCGTTCGGCGCCGAGTTCCACCTCGCCCGCGTCGGTCGCGCCCAAGTCGAGGCCTACGTGTTCTCGCTCCAGGTCACGCCCGACCATTCCTTGGCCGTTGCTGCGCTCACCAAGATGGCGAGACGCGTGCAGCTCTAGGCAGAGTGGTTCTTCTTACGGACGCGCAGTTGTCGCGTGCGCCGGCGTGGTGCCGGTGGGGCGATCGGGCTCGCCAGTGGCGACGTGATCCGTAACCGTTCTGCCGGCCATCGCAGCATCGGGAACCGCAGACCGTCGACGAGTTGCAGCGCGAAAGGAGACGGCGTGTCGCCTCGGGCAAACGCCGCGGCCATGCCGGCCATGACGAGCGTCGCAGCGACCCAGGTGATCGGCTTGCTGGCGAGATCGGTTGCGCGGCCCGTCGATTGCGACAGCGACGAGGTGAGCTTGCTGCCCCAGTCGCGCAGGCTGGGAACCTTGAGCGTCGCGGTGTCGCCGGCCAGCGCGGCGGCCTTGATGGCGACAACATCTTCCGGCAGTGCTTGGGTCGTGGTGTCGCCGAACGGCGGAGGCGGTGGCACATTGTCGTCGGTGGTGATCGTCGGTTGGAACAGCGTCGAGCGCAGACCGAGTCGGGCCGCGAAGTTCCGTCCATCGACGCCCTGCGGACCGGCCGAGCCGTCGAGCGTGACCTGGAGGGCCCGCCCAGATGGTCCGGCCTGGCCGATCTTCACGTCGGTGACGGTGCCGGGGTACGAGAACCGAGCGGCCACGTCGGCGAGCGCAACCTCTGACCGCCACGGAAGCGGATCGGGCGTGTCGTAGCGCACCACCTGGAGATAGGGGTAGGCGCTCTCGGGGCTGCCGAAGCCTTCGAACGTGTTGGCGGTGATGCCGCCGGCGTCCGCGGAGTACACGGTCGATGCGAGCGCTCCGCCGTACGTCACGACTTGCCCTTGGGTGGTGTCAACGGCCTCGTTCTGACCTGGCGCCTCTCGGTCGGCGCCGATGTAGACCTGACAGAGGTCGTAGTCGCACAACTCGCCGCTGAACGACATCGCCCGCAGCGCATAGGTCCGAGCCACCACTGCCTGGGCCGCGATGGCTTCGAGCGGCCAGGTGCTCGGCACCTCGCCCATCCCCTTGAGGTAGGTCTCGACGTCGAGTTGGTTCACGACGCGCAGCGGTCCGCCGCCGGCCGTGGCCTCGAGCAAGCCGCGGTAGTGCCGGCCCCGCTCGTTCACCCCCGTCGTGCCGTTGGAAACGGCCCAGACCGGCGCCCCCGAGCTCGACGTGCTCGGCCCGGTCGGACCCCCGGGGTTGCCGGGGTCGGAGGACGGAGGGGTCGTCGTGGACGGCGGCGTCGTGGTCTCCGGAGGAATCGTGGTCGCAGGCGGCGTGGTGGGCGTGCACAGCACCACACACGGCTCTCCGCCGCCCCCTCCGCCAGCGGGCGGTTGCGTGGTGGTCGTCGGAGGGCAGTCCGGGGTGAACGGAAGACCGCACACCTGCGAGGCCGACGCCCGGCTTTCCCATATGACGGGACGGCTGATCGCTTGGGCCGTGACCAGCGGGGTGACGTGATACGAGCCGTCGTACGTGATGCGAACCGTGCCGCCCGGCCCGACCGCCACCGGGAACCCTGGGGCCTGATCGCCTCCGGGCGAGCTGCGGACCTCGCCGCCGTTCGGGAAGCTGAGCGTGGTCTGGTTGTCGGGGCTGGTGTACACCGCGACGCGCACGGTGCCCGAGGCCGTTGAGAGCTCGGTGCCTGGGTAGAACTTGGCCAGGATGTCCTCGTGGTGGGCGCCGGCATCGGCGAGGTACTTCGCCCCCCACTGGGCGAGCCCGACGCCGTGGCCCCAACCCCGACCGTCGAGAATGACGACAGGGGTGCCGGTTTGGGCGCGCGCGGCCGGGAGCGCGGCGACGAGAGCCGCGAGCGTGAGGAAAAGGACGAAGAGCCCCCTACGCATCGTTCTCACATCAGACCAGACCCCGAGGATGGGGCCTATGGCCCGTTCGGGTCATTTTCGCCCTGATACCGACAGTCTCCTGCTGGATCTCGACACCATCTCGCTCCCCTGCGGGTCGCTCGAAGGTGCTGTCCGACGGCCGCCTGGGCTTCGCCCCAGCGGCGGCTTCGCCGGACTCGTGCTCGAGTCGGCGCACGCGGCTCCTAGCCTCCATGAATGGCCCGGGGGCGAGTCGCCAAGCTGCTCGTCGAGCGGGTCGACCTCCGCGGGGGCGTGCCCGAGGTGCACCGGCAACCCGACGAGCTCATCGTCGAGGAGCCCCTCGAGATCCATCTCGACGGCCATCTCGTGACGACCACGATGCGTACGCCGGGCGACGATTTCGAGCTGGCAGCCGGGCTGTGCTTCACCGACGGGCTCCTGGCCGGCGCGGCGGTGACGCGTTGCCGCTACTGCGGTGAGTGCGGCAGCGCGATGGAGACGGCGTTCAACGTCGTCACGGTGGAGACCGGCGGGCGGGCGCCGATCCCCGTGGCACGGGTCGCGACCACGACGTCGTCGTGCGGCCTGTGCGGGTCGGCGTCGATCGAAGCATTGCAACAGCGGCTGAGTCCGTTGTGTGGTCTCGCGGAGATCTCACTGGAGGTGCTGGCCGCCGCGCCGGGTTGGGCGCGACAGGAGCAGGGGCTGTTCGACGCCACGGGAGCGGTGCACGCGGCCGCGGCGTTCACGGCCGACGGTGAGACGCTGGTGGTGCGCGAAGACATCGGCCGGCACAACGCCGTCGACAAGGTCGTCGGCCGGTTGCTGTTCGACGAACGGCTTCCGGCGCACGACCTCGGTCTGTACGTGAGTGGTCGCGCCAGCTTCGAGATCGTGCAGAAGGCCTGGGCCGCGGGGTTCGCCGCAATCGTGGCGGTGAGCGCACCTTCGAGTCTCGCGGTCGAGACCGCACGAGCGGCCGGTCTCATGCTCGCCGGGTTCGTCCGCGACGGTCACATGAACGTCTACTCCTGACTCGACACGAATCGCTCGTCCCTCGGACTCGCTGCTTTCGTGATGTCGGACGGCCGCCTGGGCTTCGCCCCAGCGGCGGCTTCGCCCGACCTGGCGATACGTCGTTGGCCGCGGCGTAGCCTCGCTCTGTGCCCGAACCGTTGACGCCCTCCACCGGATGGGCTGTGCTCCATCTGTTCTGCAAGCCGACGCCGCTCGCGGAGGCGGAGGCCATCGTCGCGGCCGTGAAGGCCGCACAAGGTGATGACCATCAGGTTGTGAGCGTCGCCGTGCTGGGACACAAGGCCGACCTCGCGTTCATGGCTCTCGGTCCCGACCTCTGGCGCCTCCGTGCACTCCAAACCGCGCTCGCGGCTGCAGGCCTCGATGTTGTGGATTCCTATCTGTCGCTCACCGAGGTGTCGGAGTACGCGCAAGGCCTGCCCGAGGAGATGAAGCAGGCCCGTCAGTTCCCGCAGCTGCCTCCGGAGGGGAAGCGGGCGTGGTGCTTCTATCCCATGTCGAAGCGGCGCAACATCGACCAGAACTGGTACGCCCTGCCGTACGAAGCGCGTGAGCAGCTCATGCAAGGGCACGGCAAGACGGGCCGGACGTTTGCCGGCCGGATCTTGCAGCTCATCACCGGGTCGACAGGCATCGACGACTACGAGTGGGGCGTCACGCTCTTCGGCGTCCATCCTGACGACTTGAAAGACGTCGTCTACACGATGCGTTACGACGAGGCTTCTGCCATCTATGCGGAGTT
Source organism: Acidimicrobiaceae bacterium (assembly GCA_041166685.1). GTDB lineage: Bacteria > Actinomycetota > Acidimicrobiia > Acidimicrobiales > JACDCH01 > DASUCS01. The sequence goes on from JBEEGD010000159.1 coordinate 4,666, forward strand.
CGGCCCGTTCTATACCGGCGTCGTGGCGCCGATCGAGGAGTTGCTCCGCGAGCTCGGCGTTGGGTAGGTAGCCTCCGCGGCCAGTGCGGGTCCACGTTCGACGCCACGCGAGCCTCGTTGTTGTCCTCGGTCTCGCGTTCGGCGTGCTCACGTCGCTCGGTTCGTCGGCGCTCGCGCAGTCATCGTCTGACTCGTCGACATCGTCCTCGTCCTCGTCCTCGTCCTCGAGTTCGTCGTACTCGTCGTCCTCGGAGCCCGAAGGCGGTACCGACGTCCACGGCAAGCTGGCCGATTCGAAGGGCACGACCGACACCAAGGACGACACGCCGCTCGCCGGTGTTCGCATCACCGTCTCTGACGCCAACGGCAAGGACGTGGGCGCCGATCAGACGAAAGACGACGGCACCTTCAAGATCCTGCTGCCCGGCGAAGGGCGCTACACGGCCAAGCTCGACACGAGCACGCTCCCGAAGGGGTTGAAGCTCGACGAGTCCACGGCGTCGGTGTCGTTTCCGGTGAACCCTGACCAGTCGCGGACGTTGTTGTTCCCGCTCAACATTGCGCACCGCGCGACGCAGAGCAAGTTCGACCTGTTCCTCAAGTCCGTCGTGAACGGGATCAACTTCGGATTGATCGTCGCCATGTGCGCCGTCGGACTCTCGCTCATCTACGGCACCACGGGACTCGTGAACTTCGCGCACGGCGAGCTGGTCACGATGGGAGCGATCCTCGCGTACTACTTCAACATCGGAATGGGCTGGCCGTTGTTCGTGGCCGGACCCGTCGCCATCGTGCTCACCGGGTTGTTCGGCGGAATGCTCGACTTCGGTCTGTGGTCGCCGTTGCGGCGTCGCGGCGCGGGCAACATCGCCCAGATGGTGATCTCCATCGGGCTCGCGCTCGCGCTCGTGAACTTCTACCTCTACATGTACGGCGGTCTCACCAAGCCGTACGCCGACTACAACTTGCAACGGGCCTATGAGATCGGGCCGATCGACATCGCGCCGAAGACGCTGGTGAGCTCGGTGATCTGCTTGTTGGTGTTGGTCTCCACCGCGGTCGCGCTGCAGCGGACGCGGACCGGCAAGGCGATGCGCGCGATTGCCGACAACCCGGATCTGGCCTCGTCTTCCGGCATCGATGTCGATCGGGTCGTTCGTCTCGTGTGGGTCTTCGGCGCCGGGCTGGCTGCGCTCGGCGGTGTGCTGTTCTCGGTCAGCAACTTCGTCTTCTTCCAGCAAGGCTCGCAGTTGTTGCTGCTGCTGTTCGCGGCGATCACGTTGGGCGGTCTCGGTGCGGCCTACGGCGCGCTCGTGGGTGGATTCGTCGTCGGGCTGTTCGTCGAGGCGTCCGCCACCTGGATCCCGAGTGAGATGAAGAACGTCGGCGCGCTTGCCATCCTGATCCTCGTGCTGCTCGTGCGGCCCCAAGGCATCCTCGGCCAAGCCGAGCGGATCGGATGAGCTCGTCATGAACTGGGATCTCATCCTGCGAACCGGCGGCCAGGGGCTCATTCGTTCCGAAGCCTGTTACTTCGCGCTGGCCGCCATCGGACTCAACATCCAGTTTGGCTACACGGGATTGCTGAACTTCGGTCAGGTGGTGTTCGCGGCGGCCGGCGCCTACGGGCTGGCCGTTTCCGTCACGACCTACGGACTTTCGTTCTGGGCGGGCATCTCGATCGGACTCTTCGCCGCCATCATCGTCGCACTGGTGCTGGGTTTTCCGACGCTGCGATTGCGAGCGGACTACCTCGCCATCGTGACGATCGCCGCCGGCGAAATCGTCCGCCTCGTGGTGAGGTCGGTGCGTTATACGCCCATCTTCGGAGGCACCGACGGGCTCAACAATTTCGCCAACAGCTTCTACGACTCCAACCCATTGAGTTCAGGCACCTATGGGTTCTGGATCTTCGAGTTCAACGAGCGCGACACCTGGTTGCTGTTGTGCGGATGGTCGCTCGTCGCCATCTGCACGATCATCACCTTCCTGTTGGTCCGCAGTCCGTGGGGTCGCGTGATCAAGGCGATCCGTGAAGACGAGGACGCGGTGCGCAGCCTTGGGAAGAACACGTACTGGTACAAGATGCAGAGCCTGATCCTCGGCGCGATCTTTGGGGCGCTGTCGGGCTTCGTGTTCGCCTGCGGCCAGCAGAGCATCAACCCCGACAACTACAGCACGCTCTTCACGTTCACTGCCCTGACGGCGCTGGTGCTCGGGGGTAGAGCGCGCGTGCTGGGTCCCATCGTGGGCGCCATGCTCTTCAACGGATTCCTTGCCTTCGCCGACGTGTTCCTCCGGCAAGCGATCGGCGAGGGGTACATCCCCGACTGGCTCATCGATTCCAACAAAGTCGGCGCGGTGCGCTTCATGCTCGTTGGCATCGCGCTCATGGCGCTCATGATCTTCCGGCCACAAGGCATCTTCGGCGACAGACGCGAGGTCGCGATCAGTGACCGCTGAGACCAGCGCGGCCGCGCACTGGACCCACGGGCTGCCACCTGAGCCTGGTGTCGCCAAACCCGACCCGATCCTCGTCGCCGACGACGTGCGGCGGCAGTTCGGCGGGCTGACCGCGGTCGACGTCGAGCACCTCGAGGTACAACGGGGTGCGATCACCGCGCTCATCGGCCCGAACGGTGCGGGGAAGACGACCTTGTTCAACTTGCTCACCGGATTCGACGAGCCCGACAGCGGGCGGTGGAGCTTCAATGGTGAGCAGATCGCGCCTCACGGGTTGCGCAACAAGCCGCTCGCCGCGCACCGAGTGGCCCGCCGAGGAATCGTGCGCACCTTCCAGCTCACGAAGTCGCTTGCGCTGCTCCCGGTGATCGAGAACATGAAGCTCGGAGCGACGGGCCAGCGGGGCGAGCACTTCTGGGTTGGTCTCTTGCGGCCCATGTGGCGCTCGCAGGAGCGGGTCATCGAGGAGCGCGCCGAGGAGATCCTCGGCCGCTTCAACCTTGCGCACATGCGCGATGAGTTCGCCGGATCGCTTTCTGGAGGTCAACGCAAGCTGCTCGAGATGGCGCGCGCCCTCATGGTCGAGCCCGAGCTGGTGATGCTCGACGAACCGATGGCGGGGGTGAACCCCGCGCTCACGCAGTCGCTGCTCCAGCACATCAAGAACCTGCGCAACGACGGCATGACCGTCGTGTTCGTCGAGCACGACATGGACGTCGTGTACGACATCAGCGACTGGGTCGTCGTCCTTGCGGAGGGCCGCGTGATCGCCGAAGGCCCGCCGCAGGTCATCGGCACCAACCCGGCCGTGATCGATGCCTATCTCGGTCGCCACCACGACGAGCCAGCAACGGAGGAAGAGCTCGAGCAGCAGTTGGCGGAAGCGGAAGCGATCATCGCGCAGGAGGCCGGCGATGGCCCCTGATGACCTGCCCGAGGTCGAGCTGATTCGTACCGAGCCCTCAGAGGATCCGCTCCTGCAGGCGACCGGCATCGTGGCCGGCTACGTGCCCGAGGTCAACATCCTCAACGGCTGCAACCTCACGCTGCAACGTGGTGAGCTCGCCGGCGTCATCGGGCCGAACGGCGCGGGCAAGTCGACGTTGCTGAAGGCGTTGTTCGGTCTGATCCCCGTGCGCGAGGGCACGGTGGTCCTTCGGGGTGAGGACATCACCGGCAAGCGGGCCCACGCCCTCGTCGCGATGGGACTGGGCTATGTGCCCCAGACCAACAACGTGTTCCCGAGTCTCACGGTCCACGAGAACCTCGAGATGGGGATGTATCAACGGCCGTCGGCCTTTGACGCGCGATTTGACAATGTCTGTCAGCTCTTTCCGTTGCTGGGTCAGCGCCGAAACCAGCGCGCCGGCTCGCTGTCGGGCGGCGAGCGTCAGATGGTGGCGATGGGTCGCGCGCTGATGATGGAACCGTCGGTTCTCCTGCTCGATGAGCCATCGGCAGGTTTGTCTCCGGCGTACCAGGACGAAGTCTTCATCCGATGCCGCCAGATCAACGAGGCCGGCGTGTCGATCGTGATGGTCGAGCAGAACGCGCGTCGCTGCCTGCAGATCTGCCATCGCGGCTACGTGCTCGACCAGGGGGCGAATGCCTACACCGGTTCGGGCGACGAGCTGCTCGAAGACCCGAAGGTCATCGAGCTCTATCTCGGCACCTTGGCCAAGGCGCGGTAGACGCGAAAGAGCCGGTCCCGAAGGACCGGCTCTCCCGAATATCGGTGGTGCTACTTGCCGGCGTCGAAGTTGACGCCGAGCGTGTTACCCATGTTCCCGTCGACTCCGTACACCTTCTTGTCCTTGGGGCCGATGCCCTTCTGGGCCAAGAGGTTGAGGATGCGGCTCGACTCGTCGAACCCGATGATCACGATGCCATCGGGGTTCTGCGCCTTGACCGCGTCGACCTCGTTGTCGAACGTCTGTGCCTTCGGGTCGTAGATCTTCGAGATCACAACCTTGCCACCGGAAGCCTCGAACGACTTCGTGAGGTCCTCCGCGAGACCAGTGCCGTACGCATCGTTGAGCACGAGCAGACCGACAGTCGAAATGCCGTCGCCCGCAAGGACCTCGCCGAGCACCTGACCCTGCAGGATGTCGGACGGAGCGTCGCGGAAGTACAGGCCCTTGTCGGGGTAGGTCGAAAGCTTCTTCGACGTGTTGGCGGGCGAGAACATCACGACGCCGGCGGCGCTGATCTTGTCGATGACTCCGAGCGTCACGGACGAGGACGCCGCGCCGACGATGGCGTCGACCCCTTCGCCGAGCTCACGGTCGACCGTCTGCTGCGACACCGTCGGGGTCTGCGCATCGCTCGAATCGCCCTCGGTGAGCAGGGCGTCCTTGCCTAGCACGCCACCGGCCTTGTTGATGTCCGCGATTGCCGCGCGGACGCCCGCGACCTCGGGTGGGCCGAGGAAGGCCAGGCTGCCGGTCTCCGGTAGCAACGTACCGATCTTCAGCTGGCCGTCACCGGCGCGTGTTCCTTCGACGGGCACTTCGGCCACGTCGGCACTCGTCGGCGCCTTGGCCGTCTTGAACACGGTTTTGGAGTCGTCGATGCGGTTGTCGGCACCGAACTGCTGGACGCCGTAGCTGGCGATCGTCGGCTCACCGTTGCCCGAGAACTCCAACGGACCCGAGATGCCGTCGTAGTCGATATCGGTGGTGCCCGCCTTGATCAGGGCGTCGCACTCCTTGAACGACTTGCATTTGGTGCCACCGCGAGTGACTCCGTTGATCTGCTTCGCCATGTCGATGCCGTCGGTCTTGGCGAGCTGGATCGCGAGGGCCACGATGGTGACCGCGTCATAGGACTCGGCGCCGTAGTTGTAGGTCTTCTTGAGATCGAGCCCTTGGCAGTCGAGAACCTTCTTGAAGTCGGCGCCGAGGTCGACCAGGGGAGTCGTGCCGCGCAGGCCTTCGAGGGCACCCTTGGCGCCTGGCTTGCCGACGGTGGTCGGAGCCCCTGCCGTCGTGGTGGTGGCGCCCGCCGCGGTCGTGGTGGGACCTGCGGTCGTCGTGGGCTTCGCCGCCTCCACGGGCTTGCAATCGGTGACAGCCGAGCTGCTCGAGCTGCTGCCTGATCCGGCAGCCGCCGGCGTCTTCTTGTCGCTGCTGCACGCAGTTGCGGTCAACAACACAACTCCGATCAGCACCGCCGTAACGCGCAGGCGCCGTCCCCTCATTCTGAACATGCAGTGTCCTCCATAGAGCTGGGTACTGGTCGGGGACACTAGACGGCGAAAACCCGCGGTGCGCTGGGGACGACAGAATGGCCCAGTGGAGACTGATCTGGCGTATCTGCGCGACGCCTATCTCCGTGAGGACGACGCCACGGTGGTGGCGGTCGACGGCGACCGAGTCGCGCTCGATCGCACGATCTTCTATGCGACCGGGGGTGGCCAACCGCACGACACTGGCACCGTCGCTTGGGGTGACGAATCGGCGACCGTGGTCGATGTCCGCAAAGACGGTGCCGGGGTGTGGCACACGCTCGACCGGCCGGCTCCGGAGGTGGGGACGATCGTGCGTGCCGAGGTCGACTGGGATCGCCGCCACGCGCTGATGCGAACACACACCGCGCTCCATGTGCTCTGCGGGGTGATCTGGAACGAGTGGGGCACTGCCGTCACCGGCGGCAACATGGAACCGCTCAGTGCTCGCATGGACTTCGAGTTCGATCCGCTACCTGAAGGCTTCGGAGCCACCGTCGAGCACCTCGTCAACGTCGAGCTGGCGGCGGCCCGCCCGATCGAGGTGTCCTTCCTTCCGCGGGAGACAGCGGTCGAGGACGAAGACCTCATTCGCACGAAGGTCAACATGATCCCGGAGTCAGTGAAGGAGATCCGCGTCGTCGACATCGTCGGGCTGGACAAGCAGGCGGACGGCGGCACCCACGTGCGCTCGACCAATGAGGTGGGGCGTGTACGTGTCGTGAAGACGGAATCGAAGGGCAAGGGCAACAAACGCATCCGGATCGAGATCCTCGATGCCTGACCTCGACGAGTTGCGCACGCGGCTGCGCGACCTCGGCGTCGTGATCGTTGCGTTCAGTGGCGGCGCCGATTCGGCGTTTCTCGCATGGGTCGCCCACGACACCCTCGGGCCCGACAAGGTGATCGCCGCCACCGCGGTGTCGCCATCGCTGGCCGGTGACGAGTTGCGTGATTGCCGAGCGCTCGCGGGGGAGTGGGGTCTCCGATTGATCGAGGTGGCGACCGACGAAGTCGACGATGTTGCGTACTCGGCCAACGACGCTGATCGGTGTTATTGGTGCAAGTCGTCGCTCATGGACGCGCTCTCACCGCTCGCCGTGTCCTCGGGCGCGGTGGTTGCCCTGGGCGTGAACCTCGATGATCTCGGCGACCATCGTCCGGGGCAACGAGCGGCCGCGGAGCGCGGCGCGGTGTTCCCCTTGGTGGATGCGGGCTTCGCCAAGGCGGACGTTCGGTCGTGGTCGCAGCAGTTGGGATTGCGCACGTGGGACAAGCCGGCCGCTGCGTGTCTCGCATCCCGGGTGCCGTACGGGACGACGGTCACGATCGAGGTGCTCGGCCGGATCGAACGGGCGGAACGGGCGCTGCGAGCGCTGGGCTTCAACGAGCTGCGGGTACGGCACTACGAGGACACCGCGCGCCTCGAGGTTCCGGTGCAGGATTTGGAGCGCGTCCTCGCCGCTCGAGCAGATGTGGTCCGCGCGGTTCGGTCCGCCGGGTATGCCTACGTGACCCTCGACCTCGAGGGGCTGCGCTCCGGCAACCTGAACGCTGCTCTAGGCGTTCCGGGGGGCCCAGGGGTCCCAGGCCGAGGGCGCGTCGGGTAGGAACGTCAGCAACTCGGCCACGAACTGGGTCGGCCCGATGCTGCTTTCGGTCGCGTCTCGGAGCGCGAGGCGCGGCGTGATGTAGTCGGCGCCGTCGAATTGCCACTTGCCGCCGTCGGCTTCGAGGTGGTTGAGCCGCTCCGCCAGCACGCCCAAGTCCTGTCTTGGTAACGGTCGGCGCGACACGAGCTGCACCCACGTCTCGTACCGCTGCTGCACTTCGTAGTGGTGACCGCTGACGTACGCGACGCGGCTCATCTCGGTGCGGTTGTGCACGGCCATCGGATGAAGGCCCGCGTCGCGAGTCTGGGTGAAGCGATGTACCACTCGCTCGCGCAACGTCGGCGGCACTGTCACGATGGCGAGGTCCAACTCGGGTCGTTCGACGATCGTTGCCTCGCCGTCGTCGAGCATCGCGTTGCTCATCGTGAGGTGCGCGTCCTCGTCGGCCCACAGGTCGCGAAATCGGTCGGGGTTCGTGAGGAGCTCGGTGGTTCGGGGTAGCAGCTCGCCGTACAGCCGAGCGGCAACCTCTTGGTACTCACCTTGGAACACCGCGGCATCGAGCGGCGACACCGCGGGGTCGACGAACGAGCTCAGAGCGAAGGCGACGCGAGCAGCCTGGCGCGTGTGACTCCACGCGAAGTCGCCGGCGCGGGCGACATCAATGACGAGCTCGCGCCGGGCCAACGCGTCATCGGGAAAGACGAGCGCATACAGGCCGAGGAGCCCGTCCTCGTCGAAGTGGTTGTTCGAGACCAGGTCGGCGTCGACGCGTTCGTCGGGGCGCTCGAGGTAGCGAACCGCGATTTCGGCCGACAGATCGGCTCGGAGCGGTGCGGGGACCGTGCTGCCGGGCCAGTGCGACAAGGTGAGCACGGTGGCCGTGGTCGCCGCTCCGTCCACGATGACGTTCGGCTCTCCGACCAGCGCGGTGTAGGGCACGAACTTCATTCGGAGCGATCCTCGCGCTCAATCAGGAGAAAAACAAGGTTCTACTGTGTGAAGTCGGGAGGACCGATGCCGCGCGGTTCATGCGTGTGGGGTCCATGTGGGGAACGTGAGGTGATCCACGTCGAGGCGCTGCACCACCCTTCCTTTGGCCGTGAGCTCCTCGAGGCACCGTCGCGCGGTTTCGATGCCGAGCATTCGGATGTAGTCCGCCACCGGAAGCAGCAAAGGCCCGGACTCGGCATCGACATCGCCTGGTCGAAGCAGCGCGTCGACCTCGAGCGTCGGTCGGCACGGGTGGCTGAGGTCGAGCGCGTCGCACTGGTACACGACCCCTTCGAACACCGACTGCGCGACGATCCTCACCAGCCGGCGCTGCCTGCGCCGCCCTTGAACGGCCCAACGATGTTCGACGTGATCCACCCGCCGTAGAACGCGCCATCGTTGGCGTGCACGTGCTCGCCGTCGACGAAGCACGCGTCCATGCGCTGCGGGTAGAAGGCGAGATAGCCGGCGATGACCCGAAAGCGATCGACAGGAGAGCTGTAGGACCAGACGGCATCGGGTGCCTCGCGGCCGTCGACAACGACGGTGTAGTAGTGCGCTTGCCCTTTCCACTCACAGAACGTTCGATGAGGCGTAGCGGTGAGGTGTTCCATCCCGACGTCGTCGGGCGGGAAGTAATAGGCCGGAGGCTGGCTGGTCTCGAGCACACGAAAAGCCTGCGTCGTCTCCGCGATCGTGATGCCGCCGAACTCGACCCGGAGGAGGCTCGTCGTCTGCTCGATGGCCGGCGGGCGCGGGTAGTCCCACACCGACTCCTGGCCGGGCCCGGGCTCGATCCGCTGGGGCTCCACGGTGGCAGCATGGCCTCGATGGCGCGTGCTGCCAACTTCGAGGACTACGGCCGAGCGCTGGCCGACGCGCTCGAGGTCGCGCTCCCCGGGTGGGTGGTGCGGTGCGTCGAAGGTCGATGGAGGGACTGGTCGGGCACCGCGCCTGACGCGGCTCTGCTCGAAGCAGCTCACGTCGCGGGCGAGCGGGCTCGAGACGAAGTGGGCGCAGCCGTGCGGGTGTTGCTCGCGCAAGACGTCGACGAGCAACGACTGAACCCTCTGGCGCTGGTTCGGCGAGCGGTCAGTTATCCGACCGCGGTGCTGCGCGCCGCGGGTGTTCCGGCTCTGGTGCGCGACGAGTTCGCCGAGCGCGCCTTCCCTGACGACCTCTACGGGTTGTCGCCGGCCTCGTTCGCCGACGTGGATCCCGCACTCCATGAACCCGGTCTGTTGTGGGGCGCGGCCAAGGCGCACGCGCATTTGTTTCGTCGCCGGTCGACCTAGCGGGGCACCCAGGCGTCGGGGTTGTCGGCCAGCTTGTCGATCTTCGGCGGCAGTTTGCCGGCCACCAGGTCGGCAACCGTCACGTGCTCGAGCACTCCACGCAGGCTGGCGCGCACGCTGATCCACATGCGCTGCAGGGGCTCGGCGCTGCCGTCGAAGCGGAGCTCTTCCGGCCGTACGCCTTGCACGTTGGCCAGCGGACCCTCCACGGCGCGAATGACGTCGGCGATCGTGATCTTCTCCGGCGGCCGGGCCAACCAGTAGCCGCCGTCTGCACCTCGACGACTGCCGACCAATCCAGAACGCCTGAGCTCGGACAGGATGTTCTCGAGGAACTTCGTCGGGATGCCTTGTGCCGAGGCGATGCGATCGCCTTTCAACGGCGACGTTCGATCCGCACCGGCCAGCTCGATGGCCGCTCGCACTGCGTAGTCGGCCTTCGCAGAGATCCTCACGCGGGGCTACGACTCGTCGTCGTCACGCTCGAAGCGCTGCCACCCGGCATCGGTGATCGACCGGGGCTCGAAGAACAGGCAGTTCTCCGGACACGCGAACGGCGCCTTCTCGTTGGCGTCGACGCGGCAGCGCTGCACCATCTCTCCGGACGCGACCGTGCGGGTCGAGTAGTGGCGACAGTCCTCGCGCACGGCCATGCTGCATTGTGCCAGCCTGACGGCATG
>JBEEGD010000160.1:0-2807 GCA_041166685.1 Acidimicrobiaceae bacterium
TCGCTCGACGGCGATTCCGGTCGCCTCGAGCGAGGCAACCTTCGACGGGTTGTTCGTCAGCAAGCGAACGCTGTCGAGGCCAACACCCGCTAGCGCTCTCACCGCGAGGGCGTGAGCGGGACCTCGGATGTGCTCTCTACTCTCCGCTCCTGAAGTCTTGGTTTCCCATGAGCCCGCTTGTGACCGAGAATGACGCCCATTCTCGACATACGCGCCGAACAGCGAGGCGTCTTGGCCGAGGGGCGGCTGGCACCCTCATTGGCGAACCGGCTTCGCCTATTTCGCTGCGGATTCCGACGCCGTGAACTATTGCCGGCCTGTCGAGCTCAGTTCGAGAATGCACAGAGCCGATAGATGGACATGCCGAGGTCAGGCGTGAGACACGCCCAGCGCGGGATGATCTCACCAACGCAGCGGTGCGCATATTGCGAGCTCGACGAGGTACAGCGAGGGCTGTTCCGGTGCCGAATCTGCGGCGAGCGGCTGGCGCTTGCGAGGCAGTGCGTGGACGCGTGCGCCACCGCGCGCCAGGCTCTCGATGCTCCTCTCCGCGATTTGGCTGCGGAGTTCGACTACGAGATCGACGGACACGATCCCAACAGTGGTAGGACGGACAAAGAAGCGGGCTCTGCGCTCGCAAACTCTCCCGCCTTTCAGACGTTTGGTGAGTTGGCGGATGACCTTTGGTATTCGATGACTGCCGGGAAGATCGCGTCATCGCTGTCTAGGTCGCTGCAGAACGCCGTCCGAATGGCCTTAGTAGAGAGCAATCGCAGGCAAGAGTGGTTGAAACGAAGGCGAGCGATCATCGAGGATGCACGCATCTCGCTGCTCGCCGATCTGGGACGCCTAGGACTATCCGGGGACGACGCGGCCACCGAAGGCGACATCGATACGTCGATCAAGGACACCTTCGACGCCGCCCCTCTCCGTGCAGCTGCCGAACGGCTCAGCAGCCGATGCTTGAGCATCAGAGAGTTACCCGGGATCGTGCTAGACGCCGCAGACATCGGCGAGCGCATGATCGACGGCTGGTACATCGCTATGGACGGCGTCGAAGTCGAGGACGAGCTCTTCCACGCTGCATGGAGGGAGGTCGGCGACCATGTGAAGGCAGAGGCGCTAGCCGCGGACCTCGAGCGCCGATGGCGCGCCCTGGGCGCGCCCCGTGATCTGCTGATGTGGGCGCGGGAACAGTCCGACCGACCGCAGGTAGGAGCACCATCACTTGGTGACCTCCTCGACGACATCGAGCGCCGGGTGGTCAGCCGACGGCGAGCGGTTCGGCCGGCGGACGGCCTCGACCCTGCGGCACGGGCGCTACGAGCCCACCTGCGCGGCACCCGCGTTCCTGTACGTCGGCGGGATAACGGCCTCGTTATCGGTGATGGCAAAGCGGTCGTGACGATCGTCGACGACGATACGTACCGAGTAGTCGTTTCGGATGCCGGCGACAAGTCAATCGTTGCTCTGACGACTCTCGATGAGCTTCGCTCCGATCCGGGCCGCCGCCTCTGCAAGTTGCTCTCGACCTGAATGCCCCCGACCACGGCACGAGTTAAGAGTCCCCGCTCCCCCGCCCTCCTACGATGAAGTCTCAATGCTGCTCGCCTCGGTGCTCCGGGCTCATTCAGCGCGGTGGCGACGTTGAGCCGGCCTGTAAGCCCCGATAGTGCTGCATCCGGAACTGGCTCGGCCGGCTGAGCTGAGCGGGACCTCAGCGTCGGCTTAGAGAGGTCAAGGGAGGCACGTCACCTCGAGGCACCGGCACCGATGACCCACCCATGTCGATCTCGACGCTCGCGAACGCGCTATTCAGCTTCACACGGCGCAGATCGATCTTAAGTGCGTGAGCACTCTTGACTGTGAGTCAGACGCTGAGCGCCATTACCGACTGTTGGAAGAGGCACAGGCGATCGCCCGTGTCGGTAGTTGGGAGTGGAACATCGCGAGCGGGACGCTGTTCTGGTCGCAGGAGCACTACCGGATCTTCGGGGTCGAGGCATCTGCATTCACGCCAACCATCGAGAGCGGCCTCGCGTGCATTCACGAAGACGACTTGGCCTCGGTGCAGTCGACTCTGAAGAACACCATCGAGATCGAAAAGCCGTTTTCGTATGTTGTCCGCATCCGCCGTCCCAGCGGTGAGATCCGGTGGGTCGAGTCTGTGGGAGTCCCGTCGATCGTTGATGGTGTCGTGGTCGCTATCGTCGGCACCGCGCTCGACGTGACCGCCAGGGAACTCGCGCAAGAGAGCCTCCGCGCAAGCCTGACGCGACTGGCGGTCGCGCAGCGCTTGGCACTTCTCGGCGACTGGGCCTACGACGTGAGCTCGCGCGTGCTCACCTGTTCGGACCAGCTATTCGTCGTGATCGGGGTCGATCCCGCCCACGGAATCGCGAGCTTCGACCGCTTCCTGCTCCTTGTCCATCCCGACGACCGCGCAATAGCGAGCGCCTTTCTCGTCGGCGTACAAAAGGAGTTCACCTCGCAGTCGGCCGAGCTACGAATCATCACCCCCGACGGCGACGAACGCTGGGTGACCATTCAAGCGGCTCCCGTCGCCGACGCGACAGGCCACGTGACGGAGATGTGGGGAACACTGCAGGACATCACCGAGCGCAAGCGCGCAGAACAGCAGCTCGTTCACCTCGCTCTGCACGACCTGCTCACCGGATTACCGAACCGGTCGCTCTTCAATGACCGACTCGAACACGCACTGGCCCGCCGCGACAACCCGGTCGCCGTGATGCTGGTCGACCTCGACGGCCTGAAGGCGACCAACGACAGTCTCGGCCACTCCGCCG
>JBEEGD010000161.1:0-15066 GCA_041166685.1 Acidimicrobiaceae bacterium
CGTAGCCCGCTTCGTCGAAGAACAGCGGCTCGCCGCCCTTCCACAACGACTGGTGACAGTGCATGCCCGAGCCGTTGTCCTGGAAGATCGGCTTCGGCATGAACGTGGCCGACTTGCCCGCGGCCCATGCCACGTTCTTCACCACGTACTTGTAGAGCATCAGCTTGTCGGCCATGCGCAACAGCGTGTCGAAGCGCATGTCGATCTCGGCCTGGCCGGCGGTGCCGACTTCGTGGTGCTGGATCTCGACCTCGATGCCGAGCCGCTCCATCGTGAGGATCATTTCGGAGCGCAGGTCTTGGTACTGGTCCATCGGCGGGACCGGGAAGTACCCCTCCTTGTACCGGATCTTGTAGCCGAGGTTCTTGCCACCTTCATCGCGCGCCGTATTCCACGCGGCTTCGATCGAATCGACCGAGTGCGACGCGGAATGCTGGTCGTAGTGGAAGCGCACGTCGTCGAAAATGAAGAACTCGGCTTCCGGTCCGAAGTAGCACGTGTCCGCGAGACCGGTGGAGACGAGATGGTCTTCGGCCTTCTTCGCGACATACCGCGGATCGCGCGAGTACGGCTCGAGCGTGATCGGGTCACGCACGAAGCAGTTGATGTTCAGCGTGCGGTGCGTGCGGAACGGATCGATGACCACCGTGTTGGGGTCGGGCACGAGGATCATGTCCGACTCTTGGATCTCCTGGAAGCCGCGGATCGACGAACCGTCGAAGCCCAGGCCTTCCTCGAAGGCGTCCGAGGTCAACTCGTGCGCCGGCGACGAGAAGTGCTGCATCAGGCCGGGGAGGTCACAGAAGCGGAAATCGACAATGTCGATGGCTTCGTCCCGGATCAGTCCGAGCACCTCGTCAGGTGTGCGTTCCTGCACGGTCCCTCCTATGGATCGCCCCAAATGCCAGCGGGCAACCTAACCCGTCAAAACCCACATCGCGGGCGGCCCCCCGTGAAGCCGCCGCGACCTAGTCCTGGAGCTCGTGCTCCAGCGCGGAGCAGCAGGTCTCCACGATCATGCGGGTGACCTCGTACGGGTCGCAGTTGGCATTCGGGCGACGGTCTTCGATGTAGCCCTTCTTGTCCTGCGCGACCTGCCAGGGGATGCGCACCGAGGCGCCCCGGTCGGACACCCCGTAGTTGAACTCGTTCCACGGCGCGGTCTCGTGCAGGCCGGTGAGGCGGCCTTCGATGCCGGCGCCGTACACCTTCACGTGCTCGAGCGGGTTCGCCGCCAACGCCTCGCACGCGGTGATGATCGGGTCGTACTGCTCGCGCATCGCCTTCGTCGAGAAGTTCGTGTGCGCACCGGCGCCGTTCCAGTCACCGATCACTGGCTTGGGCGACAGCGTGGCCGACACGCCGAAGTCCTCCGCGGTGCGGTACAGCAGCCAGCGCGCCAGCCACAGCTGATCGGACACGTCGAGCGGGCTGACCGGGCCCACTTGGAACTCCCACTGCCCCGGCATGACCTCGGCGTTGATCCCCGAGATCGCGAGGCCGGCCTTCAGGCAATTCTCGAGATGCTTCTCGACCACGGGACGGCCGAAGATCTCGTCGGCGCCGACGCCGCAGTAGTAGCCGCCTTGGGGAGCGGGGAATCCGGCCTCGGGGAAGCCGAGGGGGCGGCTGCCAGCGAAGAACGTGTACTCCTGCTCGATGCCGAACAGCGGCTCCTGCCCGGCGTACTTCTCCGCCACCGGGCGCAGTAGCGCCCTGGTGTTGCTGGTGTGCGGGCTCATGTCCGTGAGCAGCACCTCACACAGCACGAGGAGGTGATCGCCGCCGCGGATCGGGTCCGGGCAGGCGAACACCGGCTGCAGCACACAGTCCGAGGCACTGCCAGGGGCCTGATTGGTACTCGAGCCATCGAAACCCCAGATGGGCAGGTCAGCGGGCTTGGGGACGGGCTTCGATGTGGGGTTGCCGTCCAGCACCTTGGTCTTGGACCGCAGCTTGGCGGTCGGCTCGGTGCCGTCGATCCAGATGTATTCGGCCAGGTAGGTCATTGGGGTCCTTGGTCTCGTCCGGGGTTGGTAGTGAGCTTGAGAGGGGCGCGTTGCCGCGTTGTTGCCCATATGTGAACGCAGTGTGAAACGGAAAACCGCCACGAGGTCTCGCCCGCCCACCATGTCAACATGTTTGGGTGATGGAACGCCAACAGGACTACGTCCTGCGCACGGTCGAGGAACGCGGGGTCCGCCACATCCGGCTGTGGTTCACCGACGTGCTCGGCCAGCTCAAGTCGGTCGAGACCTCGCCCGCGGAGCTCGAAGCCGGATTTGCCGAGGGGATGCAGTTCGACGGTTCGGCCATCGACGGGTTCAGCCGCGTCCAGGAGAGCGACGTGCTCGCCCTGCCCGACCCCAACAGTTTCGAGCTGTTGCCGTGGGGCATCGACGACGCGCCGTCAGCCCGCATGTTCTGCGACATCGCCAACCTCGACGGCACTCCGTTCGAGGGCGATCCGCGCCAAGTGTTGCGCCGAAATCTCGAGCGGGCGCGTAACAAGGGCTTCACGTTCTACTCGGCGCCCGAGATGGAGTTCTTCTACTTTGCTCACAGCGATCCGAGCCGCCCACTCGAACCTCTCGACTCGGCGTCGTACTTCGATCTCACCACGGCCGACGTCGCCAGCGACATCCGCAAGAAGACGATCCACACGCTCGAGGCGATGGGCATTCCCGTCGAGTACTCACACCACGAGGACGCACCGAGCCAGCACGAGATCGACCTGCGGTACACCGACGCGCTCACGATGGCCGACAACGTCATGACCTTCCGCTTCGTCGTGAAGGAGGTGGCGCACGAGCACGGCATCCACGCCACGTTCATGCCGAAGCCACTCGAGGCCGTGCAGGGCTCGGGCATGCACACCCATTTCTCCCTCTTCGAAGGTGACACGAACGCGTTTCACGATCCTGGTGACCCACACGGTCTGTCGAAGCTGGCACGTGGGTTCATCGCGGGCTTGCTCGTGCACGCCGGTGAGATCTCCGCGGTCACCAATCAATGGGTCAACTCGTACAAGCGGTTGGTGGCCGGTTTCGAAGCGCCGATCTATGTGTCGTGGGCCCGCAACAACCGGTCGGTCGTGGTCAACGTTCCTCATGCCAAGAAGGGCAAAGCCGAATCGACGCGGATCGAGTACCGCGCTCCCGATCCCGCATGCAATCCGTACCTTGCGTTCTCGGTCGTGCTCGCCGCGGGACTCAAGGGCATCGAGGAGAGTTACGAGTTGCCGCCGGAGACCACCGCGAATCTGTATGAGCTCACGGACGAAGAACGCATGGCTGAAGGCTTCGGGATGCTGCCGGGCTCGCTGGCGGAGGCGGTCGACTTGATGGAGCGCTCCGAGCTCGTCGCGGAAGCACTCGGTGAGCACGTCTTCGAATGGTTCTTGCGCAACAAGCGCTCAGAGTGGCGCGACTACAAGACGCAGATCACTCAGTTCGAACTGGACAGGTACTACCGGAACGTTTGATGGAACCGCTCCTCATCTATCCGGACCCGCCGCCGCCGGAACTGGCGCAGGCGCTCGATCTTGGCGGCTACCCGTGGAAGTCCGTGAGCGACGAACTGAGCGCGCAACGCGTCGAGCCCGACGACGGTTGGGCGGGCGCCATCGTCTGTGGGGACCGCGATGCCGAAGGCGCGTTCGCGTTGTGCCGAGTGTTGCGCAAGCGCGACATCCCACTCGAGCCACTGCTGCTGCTCGTGTCGGGCGCGCAGCTCAGCGATCTCGAGTTGCGCGACGACCTGTTCGACGATTTCTGTCTCGCGCCGTTTCACCCTCGCGAGCTGGAAGCACGACTCAAGCACCTCTTCTGGCGCACCGGCCGCGGCACCCGTCCCGAACTCATCGAGTACGGAGAACTCGTGTTGAACCTCGAGACCTACCAAGCGGCCTTTGCGACGAAGCCACTCGACCTCACGTACATGGAGTACGAGCTGTTGAAGTTCCTCGCCTCGCATCCGGGCAAGGTGTTCACGCGCGAGACGCTGCTGTCGCGGGTGTGGGGATACGAGTACTACGGAGGCGCTCGCACGGTGGACGTCCACGTGCGGCGATTGCGAGCCAAGCTCGGCGAAGAGCACGCAAACCTCATCCAAACCGTGCGGTCAGTGGGCTACCGGTTTGGGCAGTCTCGCTGGAGTGTGTGACGAACCCGAGCGAGGTACCTCGGGCTAGGCCGACCTAGCCCATGTAAATGACACCTCCGGGTCATGGACGTACACGCTCGATCGCTGCACCATGCGTACGTGGGAACAGGGAGGGTGAGGGCAGAGACCGAATCGTGACCGTCCGCTGGGTGCGGGTCCGAGAACGGCGCTCACCCCCTTGTCTCTACTGATCACTGAGTGACCGTTCGCTGGGTCCGGTTGCAATGGTGATCCGAAAGACAACCGACAGCTCAGACAAAATCCAAAAGGAAGCAAGTGAGTGCGCTCCGGTGGTTGCCGACCCCCTCGGAGCGCACTTGCTTTTTGTTTCGTTGACGAACCATTGGTTCGGCGGCGACTCAGACCAGTTTGACGTCTTTGGCTTGGAGGCCTCGATCGGTGGCTTCGCTCGTGAACTCGACCTTTTGGCCCTGCTCGAGCGTGCGGAAACCATTGCCCTGAATGTTCTTGTAGTGGACGAACAGCTCGTCGCCACCGTCGTCGGACGCGATGAATCCCCAACCCTTCTCAGAGTTGAAGAACTTCACGGTGCCGGTCGCCATTGCCGGTACCCCTTTCGTACCTGTGGGGTTCGGCCGACTCGCCCAGCGAACTGCCTTGCCCTGCCCAACTTCTCGTCGCCGAAAACCTTACCTGACCCCGACTTTCGCGCCGGCAAATCGCGCGGCCTCAGGTGTTGAGATCGATGAGTTCGCTGCCCTCGTGAGTGGCTTCCGCGTTCGACTTCAACGCGATGCTGAGCACCGCGGCGACCAGCGCACCGCCCATCAGAAACGAGACGGGTAACCCGATCAGCAGTACGAACACGATGATGAAAGGCCCGAGATCCACGGGAACATTCTTATCCGATCCGCACAACTCGCTGCTGCTCGCCGCCGGCTACTCGCTGGGCGAGTTGCGCGGATTGAAGGCCCACGCTTCGACCTCGACGAGCGCTCCGAGCGGTAGCTCCGCGACACCGATCGCGGAGCGCGCGGGGCGGTGATCACCGAAGCCGTCGATGTACACCTCGTTCATGAGTGCGTAGTCGCTCATGTGGCGAAGGAACACCGTCGTCTTCGCGACGTGCGAGAGCCCTGCCCCGTTGGCTTCGAGGTGACCCCGCAGGTTGGCCAGCGCTTGGCGTAGCTCGCCTTCGAGTCCACCCGACACGAGCTTGCCGTCGGACAAGCCCACCTGACCGGAGACGATCAACCAGTCGCCGGCCCGCACCACGGGCGCGTAGGGACCAACGGGCTTTGCTGGGGTCATCTGAGGGTCCTTCCCGTAGGGAATGTCGGAGGGCAGCCTTGCGCGACCCACGTCGCAGCGGCCACCGCAGCGAACACCGCGTCGCTGCCATTGCGCGGTGCCGAACCGTCGTCGTCGATCTCGACGGTGATCGGCGGCGTGTCGACGGCGCGCAACACACCGAACGATCGAATCGTCAGGTCAAGGGGTTCACCGGTGTCGTCGACCGCGATGCCTTCCGACGACACCCATCCAAGGGCCATGTGCGCGGCACCGATGCAGTACGAGCGGAGCACGACCTCATCGAGCGGATCGCCGGCGCACACCCGCACCCGCACATCGCCTTCGTCGACATGAACTTCAGCCACGGCGCCATTGGGGGCTGTCACCGGACGATGCTGTCCTCGGGCGCCCGCGAGCAACACCGCAGCCTCGGCCCAGCCGGCGGCGCGGAGCGCGACCGACGTGGGTAATCCAGCGACGTCGACCTCCTCGACGTGCAAGCCAGGCGCGTACGTCGTGATGGCGTCGGCGATTCCCGGCGTCCGAACCACGCGAACGATTCCGGTGCCGTCGCGCTGCAGCCCTGCGGCGATCGGAGGACGTTTCGCGCCGAGACGCACGGTGTCCTCGCGCGACAGCAACACTCGCACCGCTCGACCATGTCGATCGGCGAGCTCTCGAGCCGCGGCCATCACGACGGACGACACCTTGCCACCGAACGCTCCGCCGTTCGCGAGGGGGGACGCCGGCTCACCTCCGGGCCGGCACCACGACGCGTCGGTCTCGAGGTACGCGGGTTCAACCCACGCGGTCCGCAACGCAACCGCCCACTCTCCTGGCGGAACGTCGAGTGGGTGCGCGAGCTCGACCGTCGTTCGTCGTCCTTGGGTCTTCGACGCGGCGCGTCGCGCCTGCGTGAGTGTTTCCGCGACCGCCCATCCGCCGTGCCCGTCGGGTACGGCAACGAGTGCTTCCAGGGGCGCAATGTCATCCGCAAAGCGGCCGCGACCGAGCGAGACCTCGGGTCCAACTCGTTGTGGCACACCGCCCTCGATCTCGGCTCGAAGCGAGGCAGCGTCGAGGTCGCGACCCGTCGTATCGGTGTGCTCAAACGATCGATACGCGTCGAGGACCGTGCGCCATCCGGTGCACCGGCAGAGATGCGCAAGCAACGCGCGCTCCACCTTCTCGTCATCGTGGACGGAATGGCCGTCGCCTCTGAGCGCGTCGAGGCGCACGATGATGCCTGGCGTGCAGAACCCACACTGACTGGCCCCGTTCGCGCAAAATGCCTGCCCCCACTGCTCAGCCCGTTCGAGCCCATCGATCGTGGTGATCGCGCGCCCGGCCACGCGCTTGATCGGCGTCACACAGGCCACTCGGGGGGCGCCGTCCACCAGCACGGTGCAACACCCGCATTGGCCCTGCGGACTGCAGCCGTCCTTGGCGCCGCGGACGCCGATGCGGTCGCGCAAGACCTCCAGCAAAGAGGCGCCGTCGTCGTCGACCGACACCTCGTGCCCATCGACGGTGAACGACACCTGACTGTCGACGGCCATCGCAGCGAGGATAGGTTCGAACGAATGTCCAACCGCATCAGCCGGCGTTCCTTCCTCGCCGTGGGCGCGAGCGCGGCGATCGTGGCTGCTTGTGGCGATGGCAAGAAGAGCGCAGACACCAACTCGAGTAGTTCATCGGCCCCGACCACTCAGGCACGAACGGGAGGACTCGTCCTCGCCTCGTTCTCCGACTCATCCGCACTCCTGCCCGGAAAGCCACAGCGACTCACGTTCGGGGTGGCCGACCAAGACGGTGTCATCCTCGCGACGCCGCCATCCCCGACCATCGACTTCAAAATCACGACCAACGGCCAGCCCGTCGCGGAGGTCACGTCGTCCAGCCACCAGGACGGCCTCCCGCGGCCGTACTTCCCACTCGAGTTCACACCGGCCCAACCGGGCGTGTACGACATCGTCGCCGTCGTCAACGGCGCGCCGTTGCAGGCGCACGTGCAGATCCCCGCCACTACGACGGTGATCGGTCCGGGCCAGCCCATGATCCCGGTGGACACGCCCACGGTGGCCAACCCACAGGGGGTTGAACTCCTGTGCACGCGTGACCCGGTTTGTCCGCTCCACGACGTCACGTTGCGTGAGGCCCTCGCCGGTGGCACACCGGTCGCCTTCCTCGTGGCGACCCCCAAGTTCTGCCAAACAGCCATCTGCGGGCCGGTTCTCGACGTTCTTCTCAGCCAAAAGGACCGGTTCCCTCAGATCAAGATGCTGCACGCCGAGGTATATGCATCGGAAGCGGACGCCCAGCCGGGCCGGCAGAAACTGACCCCCGTCGTCGACGCCTATCGCCTCACGTTCGAACCTGCCCTCTACCTGGCCCGAAGCGATGGAACCATCGCCAAGCGCCTCGACACCATCTTCGATGGGGTAGAACTCCACGACGCGCTTGCGCAGTTGGCAGGCTGACCATCCGGTCAGCTCGCCGACCGGGGGGCGCGCACTGACCATGTCGATTCAGGGCAACGGCAACGATCCGAGCGACGACCACGGTGCAACCGAGTCGTTTGACTCCCACCACTTCATGGGCGTGCGCGTGGTCGTTGACCCCGACCCGGCCGTCGCCGCCGCCCGGCTGGCCGAGGAGTTGGGCGGCGAGTTGATCCTCGACGCCGAGACGGCGCGCGCCGCATTCTCGGCACGGGCCGCAGCAGGTCGCACCGATCCGGTCGTGTTGCGCGACGACGAGTTCGACAGGTTGCTCGCGCAAGCCGACGAGCTCGAGACCCTCGGCGACCGTCCGACGATCGATGAGGGCGCCCTCGCAGAACTGCGGATGTTGGCGGAAGCGATCGGCCGCACCGATCGGATCCGCACGCGGACCGAGGTGGAGTTCACCGACACGCTGAACCGTCGACTGTCGGCGAGTAGCGGAATGGCCGTGCACCCTGAGGCCATCAGACAGGCGGCGCTCGCGGTCACGGAAGCAGAGCGTGAGGTCAACGGCATCAGCGCCTCGATCGACGAGCTCGGAGACCGGCCGCGGCCCGAACAGGTCCACTTGGACACCCCGGATTCAGTCCCGCCGCAGATGTTCGACGACGAGCGGCTCGAGCAGCAGCGGCGCTCGCGGGTGTTTGCCCTGAGCGTGGGGACGATCTTCGCTGGAATCGCCCTCGTGATGCTCAGCATCGGCGTGACGATCGTCGTTCCCGTGGTGGTGTTCCTTCTCGGCATCATCGTCGCGGGTGCCACGATGGCGCGCAGCTTCGGAGGAGAACCCCGCGACGACCAAGGTGCGCGCGAAGCATCCGCGTTGCTCGCGGCGGCGACAGGGAACGTCGAGCGGACCACTGAAGCGAGCGCCCGCGATCGTCAAGCCGAAGAGGAGTGGATGGCACGGCGCGCCCAGCTCGAAGCCACCCGCGAACGTTCGGCCGAAAAGGTCCGCTCGGCGCGGCAACGCTGGGAGACCCTCGCCGGTCCTGACGCCGATCCCTACGATCTCGAAGGCGTCCTGCGCCTCCACGACCCGCAGTTCGCGATCACCGGCGCCGCGACGAAGACCTCACCCACTGTGCGCACCGTGAACGCGGTGCACCGCAAGGCCATGGCCCGATGGAAGGTGGCCTGGGCCGCGCTGGGCTACGAGCATCCGCCGGCGATCGAGGAGTTCGACGAGCACTTCGATCGGATCGGCGGGGCGCAAGCCCGGGACGACGCCGAGAAGGTCGACCAACGGCTACGAGCGGCGGAGGCGTGGGCCAACGCGGGCGCGACCATCGATCGTCCGATGATCTTGGTCGAACCGGAGAACTGGCTGCCGGAAGCCGAACTCGAATCGCTGCTGCACACCTTGCCGGCGGGCGCCGAAGTGATCCTGGTGACCCGCTGATCGCGGGTCGAGCGTCGCGCTAGGAAAAGCTCTGGCCGCAGCCGCAGGTGCGCTGGGCGTTGGGGTTGTTGATCGAGAACCCCGCCTGCTGCAGTCCGTCCTTGTAGTCGAGTACCGCACCCGCGAGCAGCTGTGCGCTCGAGGCATCGACCACGACTCGCACCCCGCCGTGCTCGACGGTCAGATCATCGCTGGCCACGTCGGAATCGAAGAACATCTCGTAGCTGAAGCCCGAGCAACCACCGGGCCGCACGGCAACGCGCAACGCCAGCTCGGGTTCACCTTCGGCTTCGATGAGATCCTTGACCTTGGCGGCAGCTTCGTCTGTCAGCGTGATCACGAAACCAGGCTACCTGGCTGGCCGATCTCAACCAACAGTTCGACCTGGCAGGGGTCGCGATCGACGAGGGTGCGGAACGCCTGGACCTCGGCACCGCCAACGGTTTCGACGAACCCCTCGATCAGGCCGCGGTGCAGGCTGCACACGAGGTCGGGGTTGGCCTCGGCGAGCTCACGGAACGGACAATGGGCGAAGGCCACCGTGGCGCTGGCGTCGTCGCCGGCGACCGTGGGATCGAAACCCAGGCGATCGAGCTCGCGCACGAGCGCGTCCAGGCAGGGGCGGCCAGCGGCACGGGTGCCGTCGCTTCGACCTTGCTCGCGACCGGCGTCCGCAGCCTCCTCTGATCCGGTTCCGGCGATCGCGGCAGCGCGCAAGAGCATCCGAGCAAGGAGGGCGAACGTCGGAGGCTCGAGCCCGAGTGACGGCGCATCTGCCGCCAGGGAGTAACGATGCTGCGGACGGCCGACGGCACCGCGGTAGTCGCTCTGCACGTCGAGCAGACCGACCTCGCGCATGCGCTCGAGGTGCGGGCGCACGGTGTTGACGTGAAGTCCGAGCGACTCCGCGATGTCGGCGGTGGCCAATGCCTTCGGCGAACGCGCCAACTCGAGGTAGATCGCGTAGCGGGTGTTGTCACCGAGCGTCTTCAGTAGATCGAGGCGCGGGGCTTCGGCACTCACGCCGAAACGCTACACCTCTGAGATTCCACGGCCTTGACGGTAACTATCCCTTCACTGTCTAGGCCCGCTAATGAATCGGGATAGACCCGTCGAGGTAACCGAGGATCCGTCGTACGCCGCGGATGAGCATGTCGCCTGTTTCGTCTACCCGACGGTTGGCGAAGTGTGGCGTGTCTGGTCCAAACATAACGACGGCATTAATGGTGAACTTCATGTCCGGTTCGCCCGGAGCGGGACTAACGGGCATCCACCTTCCGAGCACCGAGCCGTCCTCGATCGGGTTACCAAGAAGCATCGTTATTTCGATCGGCTGTGTGTCTCTAAGCCACCTGACCTCTCCGCCTTCGCCGTGACTCCTCAAGACGTGCAGAGCCCGGTGCTTGTCTTCGAGATTCAGGTCGTGGACGAGCTGCAAAACCGTGATATTGGACTTGTCGGTGAAGTTGAACGGCTGCAAGTCACGGATCAGTTTGGCGGAAGCCGGATCCACTCCCCGGATCTTGAATATGCCGCTCCCGGGTGCCGGTTCGCCCGTCTTCTTGGTCCTGTCGAAATCACCGTCGTCGGTGAAGACGGGAAACTCGGTCTTGTCCAAGCGGGAACCGTGATGGGCGACCGTGAGGTCAGTGATCGCGTGGTCGAGAGCAGACCGGAGATTGTGCAGGGCATCACCGATTACGAGCGGCCAATGGTTGGGGATCGGCGCGAGGTTCCGCACAACCGCACGACGAACCCCCGGTTCTGGGTCGTCCTCTTCCATAACCGTGTACGTCTCGCCGTCGAGAAACTCGACGATCTCGCGCTTGAGTTCGTCGAGGTGCAAGTCTGCACGACCCACCTTGGCTCTCGCGCTCTCGAACGTGACGACCTACCCTTGGAGTCTCATGGCGAAGAAGAAGCGCCCGAAGGACGAACCGACACAGACGACGGAGCAGGGCTATGAGATCCCTGTCCCGAAACGCAAGGACGTGCTCGACGCGTTGCGGAAGGTTGCTCGCCCACCGGAGTCATCCGACAGGGAGAGCAGCCCGGAGGAGTAGCGACCAGAACATCGCCCGCTTGTCGTCGCGGCGGTTGTACCGCCATACGTACTCGTTTAGATATCGCTGCAGGTATTTGGCGGACACTGCGTGATGAGATCCGCGGATTCCGTTCTTCACCAGCGACCAGAACCCCTCGATGGTGTTCGTGTGCACGTCGCCGTCGACATACACCTTGGCCTTGTGGTGAATCCGCTTGTGCTCGTAGCCGCCCATCTTCGCCACGCCCACGTAGGTCGGAGCCTCGTCGGTGTAGATGACCGACGACGGCAACACCCGAGCCTGCACATGAGCGTCCAGCGTTCGACCCTGAGTGCTCGGCACCACGAACGCCGCGACTTTGCCGCCACGCTCGACCATGCCGAACACCGGGGTCTTGGTCTTGTCGGCCCACTTGCGGGACGCGGACCGGGCATTGCCGGTTGCGGCGAACGCTGCCCGATCCTTGGCTCGCGGCTTGCCGCCGACGTACATCTCGTCCATCTCCACATCACCGGAGAGGGGCGTGTCGTCCTGCGTCATCAACTCATTGCGGATCAGGTGGAACATCCGCCACGCCGTCTTGTAGGTGACCCCCAGCTCCCGCTCAAGCTGCTTGGCGGAGATCCCGCACCGAGTGCTCACCATCAGGTACATGGCGTAGAACCAAAGCTGCAGCGACGTGGACGACTTGTGAAAGATCGTCCCTGCGATGGGCGACACATGCCAGGAACACCCGGTGCACGTCCACGACGTGTTCCGGTTGCACATCTCGTACTTCTTGAAAACCCTCACCTGGTCGCACTTCGGGCAATGGGCGTGCTCCCCATCGGGCGAATAACGGGTGCGCCACAGCCACTCAAGGCACGCCGCGTCATCGGGGAAATCCCGCTGGAACTCCATCAGCGACCACGACGATTCCGAGGACGCTGCCCGCTTGGGCTGGTTGCGATCGGTCATTCCCATAACCCCATTATCACCAGGGGGTACGACAGTGAAGGGATAGTTACCGCCTTGACCGGTAGAATCCTGAGGTGGCCCCGCCGCTCGTTACTACTGACGACGTGATGGCCGCACTCCGCGGGGTCATCGATCCGGAGTTGGGGTCCGACGTCGTCGAGTTGGGGATGGCCAAGGCGGCGGCTGTCGACGCGCAGGGAGTTGTCACCGTCACCATCGCCTTGACGACCGCTGGGTGTCCGTTGCGGGCGCAATTGCAACGCGACGTGAGGGCCCGCGTCGGGTCCTTGCCGGGCGTCGAGCGAGTCGAGCTCGACTGGACCGAGATGACCGACGAAGAGAAGCGAGTCGCGATGGACCGCGCCCGCTTCAACATGAGCCAACGCGTCGAACAAACCTCGGTCGGGTCCACCACGCGCGTCATCACGATTGCGTCGGGCAAGGGCGGGGTGGGTAAATCCTCGGTCACGGTGAACCTCGCAGCCGCGCTGGCCGCGCGTGGGCTGAAGGTGGGCGTGCTCGACGCCGACATCTGGGGATACTCCGTCCCTCGCATGCTTGGGGTCGAGGGTGCGCTCGGTGTGGTGAAGCGCGACCGCAACCTCATCGTTCCCATCGAGCGGCGTATCGGCGACGGCCTCGTGCGCGTGGTGTCGATGGGCTTCCTGGTCGAGGACGAGGGTGCCGCCCTCATGTGGCGCGGACTCATGCTCAACCGCGGAGTGCAGCACTTCCTGCAAGACGTCGACTGGGGCGACGACCTCGACTACCTGCTCGTCGACATGCCACCCGGAACGGGCGACGTGCAGATGGGGGTGGCGAAGCTCGTACCCCGGGCCGAGGTCATCATCGTCACGACGCCCGCGCTCGCCGCGCAAAAGGTTGCCGTTCGCGCCGCGTCGATGGCGCGCAAGAACTTCCTGCGCATCGCCGGTGTGATCGAGAACATGAGCGCGTTCACGTGCGAGCACGGTTCGTCGTACGCGTTGTTCGGCGAAGGCGGAGGTGAGGCGTGCGCGCGCGAAGCCGGCGCCCCGCTTCTCGGCTCGATCCCGCTCGAGGGATCGGTCGCGTCCGCGGGGGATGCCGGCACCCCGGTCGCACTCGGCGATGGCCCCGCCGCCGAAGCGTTCCGCGCCATCGCCGCTCGGATCGTGGAGGAAGCGGTACCACCGATGGAGATGGCGGGATGCAGCGCCCGCATGCTCGAGGCCGCCGTCGCCGCCCTCGACGAGATCGACGCCTAGCCCCGATCAGCCGGGGAGGATGCTGTTCAGATCAGAGTCGCGGGAGATGACGGAGGAAAGATCGTCGATGTTGTTCACGCTGCTGAAGTCGAGCGGCTTCGGATCAAGTTGCATCGAGCTCTTGCCGGCCTCGCATTTGCCGTCAGCGTTCACGAGCACGGGAACGAATTCGTAGTCGCCTTCGACGACCACCACCATGAATGAGTCGAGCTGCTCACCGGCCCGGTTCGCCGTGTCCTCGCGATAGACGAGGGTGCCCTTCGCTCCGATGTCTTCCTCGCGCAGGTTGCTGCAGGCGTTCCGCAGCTGACCGGTGAGAAGGTCGCTGGCTCCTGAGATCTTGTTCCCGACGTCGTCGACCACCTTTCGACTGGCGAGCACGACGTAGCCCGGGGTGACGTCCTTGTTGTCCGACTTCATGGTGACCAGCACCACGTTGTTGGCCTTGATGTGCACCGTGTGTACGACGGGATGCACGATGTCGGCAACGTCGTCGTCGAAGGTGATCACCTGATTGCCCAGAGTCGTCACCTTCGCGCCACCTCCACCACCGCCTCGGGTCACCAGGACCGCGGCGATGGCAACCACGGCGACCGCGACGGCGACGCCGATGAAGATGGGCATCTTCGATTTCGCGGTGGTGGCTGACGGACCGCCTTGCTTCCCCTTCGAGGCTTCGGATGGCGGCGGCATGGGCTTGCCGCCAAGAGGGTCAGTTGCCGTGGTCCCCTTGTCGGACACGTTGTCGAGCCAGGCGTAACCATCCCAGTACCTGAGCTCGTGCTTGGTCGTCGGATCCGCGTACCAACCTGCAGGGTCAGCCATGGGTCCGCAGATTAGACACGATGCCTCGCGCGCAAAGGCAGGCAGTACCGTGACCCGCCGTGCCTCGTACCGGATTCGGCCGCACTGCGACCCGATTTTCGGTCGGCGCAATGGTCATTGTCCTACTCGCAGGCTGCGGAACCCCATCCAACCTTGACGGGCAAGAGCAGCTCGCGTTCGCGCGCGCGTGCGCCAGCTTGGTCGAGCGCAACCTGTCTGACAACAAGCCACCACGCACGGCACAACTCGGATCGGACGACCTGAACCTCGACGACCCCTCGTCGTTCTACTCCGTGCTCGGGCGCATCCGTGGGCCGGCGACGTTCAACCTGCACGACCCAAAGCACAACGCCGACACCGCTCGCCAGCCCCTCGACGACTGCAGCCCGAAGCCCCGCATCACGCCGTCGGTGAGCACCACGACCACGACGACGGTGCCCGGCTCGTGACGACCCGCGAACGGTCGTGGCTCGACATCGCGGTACCCGCGGTGCTCGTCGCCGGGACCGCGGCCACCCGGCTGCCTCGCTTGTCGACCCCGCGGGCCTTCGTGTTCGACGAGATCTACTACGCGCCCGACGCGGCCGAGCTGCTCCGCCGTGGTGTCGAGAAGGGAGGCATCGTGCATCCTCCCGGGGGCAAATGGCTGATCGCCCTCGGCATTCGTC
>JBEEGD010000162.1:0-3026 GCA_041166685.1 Acidimicrobiaceae bacterium
TTCCCGACGACGGGCCCGTGGAGCTGCGTAGCCACGATCTCGACGTGCTCGCGGATTACCTCGATCTCGACGACGCGTCACTCGTCGACCAGCTCGTGCGGTTCGCGCAAGTCACTCCGGCCGAGGCGAGGGAGCTACGCCGTCAACTGGCGCGCCGGCCCGTCCTGGCCTCGGTAGCCGGTCTTCTCGCCGGAAGTCTGGCCACCTTCGGCGTCGGTGCCTCCGCCGTCGGCGACCGCCCAGTCGCCGCGGCGCCCGCGGCCGTGGTCGCGGCAGCGCCCGAACCGGCTGCGAGCACGATCGCCACGACCACCGTCTGGTCGCCCCCGCCGGCCGAGGCCGTTGCGACGACCCCGGCCACCACCCCGGTCGCCACTCCGGTCACGACGGCGCTACTCCCACCGACCACGCCACCATCAACCGGCGCCCGGCCACCGAACGCCGTGCCGCGGCCGACGACGACCACCACCGCCCCGCCTGACACGGCCATCGCCGCCGCGGCCGCGATCACCAATCCGGACGAGCCCGTACCCTTCTCGACCGCACCCTGAGTTCCCGCGACTTCCAGCGCTGCTCAACGACACGTGTAGTCGGCCGATAGGTGAACGTGGCCCTCGCGTCGTCGGTGTTGGGTGTCCCGGCGAGCCGCCGGAACAGCTTCGTCGGCCGGCGCGCGGTCGGCTTCGTGCAGGTGATCGGCGTGCTCGTCGGCGTGATGGGGCTGAGCAAGCTCCACTCGTCGCTCGTCGCACCCGAGCCCTACGACCTGAGCGCGTCTGCCCGACTGCTGTGGGCGACCGGCCTGGTCGGGCTGTACGCCCTCGCCGCCTACGTCGGTGGCCTCCCGATCGGAGTACGCACCCGGCGCGGTGCCGTCGTGGCCGCTCTCGCGTCGACTCTGGCCGCAACGATCGCCTTCTCGCTCGTGCAGTTGGGTCTCGGCGCGGCGCTCCTGCCCCGCTACGTCGTGTTCGGCTCCGCCCTGCTCGTCGTGCCCTGGCTCGTGCTGTGCCACGCGGCGGCGCTTCAGCTCACAAGCGAGGTGACCGACACCCGTGTGGTGGTCGTCGGCGACCTCGACGAGACGCTCTCGCTGGCCGCCGATTGCGCGGGCGACCTCGAGCGCCCGATGCGCATGTCGACGGTGATCGCGGTCGACGGGGCGCGGGCAACGGGAAACGGCTACCCCCTCATCGACGCGTGCACCGCGGATGAGAGCACGGTGCTCGTACTGTCGCGCGCGGCCCAGGCCGACGAGTCGGTCGTCGCCCAAGCCGCGACGCTTCACCGATTCGGCGTCAAGATCCGCACGCTGTCGCGCTTCTACGAGGACTGGCTCGGGAAGGTCGCGGTGTCCGACCTCGAACAGCTGTCGTTGCTCTTCGACATCCGCGAGATCCACAGCTCGCCGTACGCCCGCGCCAAGCGGCTCATCGACATCGGCTTCGGCGCGGTTGGCGTGCTCCTACTCGCGGTCGTAACACCGTTCGTGATCATCGCCAACGTCGTGGGCAACCGCGGGCCGTTGCTCTTCCGCCAGGAGCGCGTCGGCAAGAACGGACGCACGTTCTCCATGCTCAAGTTCCGTTCGATGCGACCCTGCGCGACGACCGTTGGCGAGTGGACCGCGACCGGCGACGCTCGCATCACGTCGTTCGGCGGCTTGATGCGCCGGCTCCATCTCGACGAGCTACCCCAGGTTGTCAATGTCTTGCGCGGCGACCTGTCGATAGTCGGACCTCGACCCGAGCAGCCCCACTATGTCGAGGAGCTGTCGGCCAAGCTGCCGTTCTACGAGTACCGCCACCTGATCCGCCCGGGACTCACCGGATGGGCGCAGGTGAAGTACGGCTACGCCGGCTCCGAGCGCGATGCCGTCGAGAAGCTGCAGTACGACTTCTTCTACCTGCGTCGCCAGACCCTGGTGCTCGACCTGCGAATAGTTGCTCGCACGTTCCGCACGCTCGTGCACGGTTCCGGTCGCTGATCAGCGCCGCGCCCGCCGCGCCCGGTCACGCATGCGTTTGTTGATGACCTCACGTCGAGCTTGCAGCTCACGATAAGTCAGCCGCTCGGTTCCCGCGTCGAGACCGAAGCTCGCCCGCACACCGTCGAGGTCGATGTCGACCGCGCGATGGTCGATGCCGAGCTCCTCACCGAGGCGTTCACCGTGACGTTGCGCGAAGTACAGCGAGATCGACGCGATTTCCGCCAGCAGATCGAGATCGGGTGCGAGTGTTGCGATCGCGCCGTCGAGGAACACCATGTTCTTCACATACAGCATCAGTTCCTTGGGCATGCGGGCGCCGTATCCGAGCAACGCTTTCACGACTCGCTGTACTTCTTTGACCAACTCGTCACCGGTGAGCGTCGTCGGATCGATCGGTGGTTGATCGAGACGCAGCTCGCGCATGACGTCGTCGAGGTCGGTGTCGAGTGGGAGGGCGCCGAGATCGCGCAAGGCTTCGAGCTGCCCGCGTGTGTCGTTGGTTGTCGCGCCGAGCATGAGGCGCAGGAATGCCAGGCGTCGCGGGCCGGTGAGACGACCGACGATGCCGAAATCGAGCAGTGCGGTACGGCCGTCGGCCATCACGAAGAGATTGCCGCCGTGCAGATCGCCGTGGAAGACGCCGTGGATCATGGCGCCCTCCATGAATGCGATCATGCCGGTGCGAACGACTGCTTCTGTGTCGATGCCGGCGGCGCGCATGCTGACGACGTCGTCGAAGGCGAAGCCCGACAGTTGTTCCATGACGAGCACACGGCGCGTCACGAGCCGTGGGTGCGGCCGAGGGATCACGTAGCCGCGCTGGCCCAACTCGGCGAGCACTGCCGCGATGTCGAGCATGTTGTCGGCCTCGAGCCGGAAGTCGAGCTCCTCGGTGATGGTCTCGGCGAACAACTCGACGAGCGCCGGAGGATTGGCGAGAGCCGCGATCGGGATACGCCCGACGAGGTGTGGTGCCAACCACGCCATCACCGCGAGGTCTTGGGGCACGAGGGACGCCACCGACGGTCGCTGCACC
>JBEEGD010000163.1:0-30068 GCA_041166685.1 Acidimicrobiaceae bacterium
GACCTCGTCGATCGTCGTTCGACCGGGTGATCGGCGCCCTCTGCCTCGGTGCGGTCCTCATCGCCATCGCCGTGATTGCGTTCATCTTCGGTCAAGCAGGATCGAGTGGTTCGGTCGATGGTCCCGCGACGACGTTGCCGTCGGTGACCGTGGCGCAGGCACCCCCTACGACGAGCTCTCGCACCGTTGCAACCGAGGTCCCGACGACCGAACCGTCAACGACCGCGACGACGCTGCCGCCTTCGACCACGCTGCTGCCGACGACGACCACGGTGCTGCCGGCGACGACCGCGACCACCTCACCGCCGGCGGCTTCGTCGAGCAGTCAGTCGACGATTGCGGGGTAGACGATCGACCTCAGCTGGCCTCGGAAGTTGAACGAGCCCGACGGCATCAGCTGCGTCATGAAGATCACGATGAGATCTTCGGCCGGGTCGATCCAGAAGATGGTGGACGCCGCGCCGCCCCAGTAGAAGTCGCCTTTGGACCCGATCGCTTGGGTCTCGGCCTGGCCCAGCCCGACGGCCATCGTGAGGCCGAAACCGACGCCGTCGAACCCAGTTTCGCCATATCCGCCGGGCAGCGCGAACTGCCGGAGCTCGCCGTTCTTGGACAGATGGTTGATCGTCATGAGCTCGACGGTCTTACGGCCGAGGACGCGCACGCCGTCGAGCTCGCCCCCGTTGAGGAGCATCCGACAGAACCGGAGGTAGTCCTCGGTGGTGGAGACGAGTCCGCCGCCGCCCGACAGGAAGGACGGCGGACGCCGGTACGTGCTGCGGTCAGGATCGTCGAGGAGCTTCAAGGTCTTGTCTCGTCGACGGCCGTACGCCGCGGCAAAACGGTCGATCTCGGCGTCGGGCACGTTGAACGCGGTGTCGCGCATCTGCAGTGGCTCGAAGATCTCCGTGCGGAGATAGTCGTCGAATCGTTGACCGGAGATGACCTCGACGAGCCGGCCGCACAGGTCCGTGGACAGGCCGTACAGCCAACGAGTGCCGGGGTGGAAGACGAGCGGCTGCTCAGCGAGATTCTCGACCATCGTCTCCAGCGTTCCCTTCGGGCCGCCGCGCGCAGTAGCCATCGCTTCGAGAAATCGGTCCATGGTGAGCGGACCCTTGTCGCCCCAACCAAGGCCGGTCATGTGCATCAGCGCGTCGCGCACCGACATCGGTCGGTCGGGCTCGACCAGCCGCCTCGAGCCGTCCGGCTGCTTCTCGTTGACCTTGAGGTCGCGCCACTCGGGGATGAACCGATGAATGGGATCGTTCAGCTGGAAGTGACCCCGCTCGTACAACGTCATCAGCGCGACACCGGTGATCGGCTTCGTCATGGAGTAGAGACGCCAGATCGTGTCGTCCATGACCGGCTTGTCCCGCTCGAGATCCATCGACCCGAGCGAGGAGAAGTAGCCGACCTCACCGTGGCGGGCCACCAGAGTCTGACAACCCGCGATCTTCCGCGGCTCGATGTACCGGCGTGTCAGGTGCTCGGTGATCCGCTCCAACCGCGCCGCGTCGAAACCTGCGCCATCCGGATCGACCTTCATGTGACTACTCCTGTTCCCCATCATTGGTTTCTTCGGGCGGGCGGCGCTCGATCAAGTCGGAGACCTTGTCGCGCATCGCCCCTCGGCGACGTCGGGCCCGCTCGCGGACGCCTTCGCGTTCGAACTCGTCGCCGACGCGCCGGACGGCCCACAACTGGACGCGTCCGATGTCCTTCAGCTGGCGGGTGCGCAATGACTTCCACCGAACGTGATCGTTGTCGGCGAGCGCGTCGTGAATGTCAGCCGACACGACGACCGAGCCGGCGTACGCGATCGAGACGATCCGGCTCGCCAGGTTGACGGTTGGCCCGAACAGATCACCTTCTCGCTCGAGCACCGGCCCGAACGCGAGCCCGACCCGAACATCGGACAACGCCTCGTCGTCGTGATACGCCTCGGCCAGCGAGAGCGCGATCTCGACCGCGGCGGCGACATCGTCGACGGCGAACATCACCTCGTCGCCGATCATCTTGATCACTCGCCCACCCAACGACCCGACGATGTCGTAGGCGGTCGCTTCGAACCGGTCGACGATGGCGGCAAGCTCATGATCGGTCAGCTGTTGCGACAAGGCGGTGAATCCGACCAAGTCCGCGAACCCAACCGCTTGGGCGTTGTGTCCTTCGGCCGCGCCGGCCTCGCGGACCATCCGGCGGCGAGCGGCCACCTGCAAGTGTCTCTTCCACGTGTACTCGAGGATGCGCGGCATCGCCGGTATCAGGAAGCGGGCCCGCAGGACACCCGGTTCGGTGCCGTCCTGGAACGTCGGTTCATCGATTCGCTCCTCGATGGCGTCGATCTGGGCGGACGCGACGCGGGCCATCGACGAGCCGATCACACGCGCCATCTGCAGCGCTTCGGCGAGGCCAATGAGCCTCAGGCTCACGAACTGGTCGACGAGCTTGAGCATCTCGACGTCGAAGTCGGTGAAGATCCGTTCGTCAGGCCCGGGATCGGGAAATCCCAACGCGCGCCAGAAACGTGAGGCCTCCGCACCGAGGCCGCTGACACTCGCGACCTCCGCCTGGGTGTACTTCGGATCCTGATCGGCGAGGATCATGCGCTCGACAACGAGGAGGCCGAGCGTGCCGTCGGCCGCAGCCTTCTCCACCTCGTCCGCCGGGACGCCCAGCGCCTCGACCACCTCGCGCAGCGTCTGGAAGCTGGTGCTCATCCAACAGCTTCTCTGGCGGGCATCGGCGCGAGGAGCGTCTCGCCGCGAGGCTCGCTGCTCGACCAGGTTGGATCGAGCCCGGGCGTGGTGAGCCGTACAGCGTCGACGTCGTCGTGGCGTTCGAGCTCCCACAGAAGCGCAGGACGGTCGCCGTGCCATCGCACCGCGTACGACAGGCGGCCGAAATGGGTGGGCGCGTCGTGGACCTCGATGCCTCTCCCCCACCAGTCGTCGGGAATCATCGAGCACAGCGCCAGCGTCGGTTCGGCGGCGCTCGACTCGCGCACGAGCATGTTGCGCACGAAGGAAAGGAAGTCGGCGGCGGCCCAGCCGTGGTGGCCGTCGCCCATGCATCCGCCGGGAAGGCGGGGATGGATCGCCTCGGGCCACGTCCACGTCGGCGTCGCGGAGTCGAGCAGCCATCGCAGACGGCTGAGCGCTCGGCGGTCGCCGGCCGCGAGCTCGACCGCCGCGATCTGCATCGTCAGATAGGTGCCGAGGCCCGTGTGGCTGATTGCCTGGAAGAACGCGTCGCCCAGCATGAAGCGATCGCGCACGACATCGAGCGTCGCCTGCAGCCGAGCATCGTCGGGCGACAGCAGGTTCAGCGGATCGCCCGCCACGAGCGAGCCGATCGCACCGGCATCGAGGTGGCGGCGCGGACCGGCCGGGATGGCCTCGGTACCGAGCCGGGTCGCGACGATCCCGAGCGATGCCTTCACATCCGCCCAGAACGAGTCCGCAGATCGCGTCACCTCTTCGGCCGCGTCGCGTTCGCCCGCAGCGGCGAGCAACTCGGCCGCGGCCCGTAGACCACCCACGCCCCAGAAGTCGTCCCAGTAGAAGTAGTCGAACGGACCGAGGTGCTCCGCCGATACTCCCGCGGGCAGCAAGCCATAGAGCTCGGGGGCGCGGCGCCCTGTCGTCCGGCGCTTGCGGTCGATCCAGTGCGCGCCCTTGGCCACCGAGCCCATGGTGGCGTCGAGCAGATCGCGATCTCTCGTCAGCCGCCAGTGCTCGGCGAGGGCCCACAGAGCACACCCGTTGGCGTCCCACTCGCGCGGCTGACTCAGGAAGAAGCCGTCGACCCGTTGCCGGCTCGGATACGACGCCAGCACCTCGGCAGCTTGCGCATGGAATCCATAACGGTCGAGCGCGGACAGGAGATACGTCGCGTCTCGGAACCAGAATCGGTGATACGTGCTCGGCCCCGGAGTGATGTCGGCCCCGTCGTGCAGGACGAGAAGAAAGCGACAGTTGGCATCGACCGCTTCCTGCATCCGGTCGTCGGGCAGCACGAGTCGCAGACCACCGCTCGACTGCGCGGCCCAACCGCGCGCCACCTGCGCGGCGGCGGGAATCGACCTTGGGTATGAGGGGGCGCGCTCCACCCGTCGCCTCGTCAAGCCCCGCCGTCGCGTTCGCTTCGAGGCCACCATGGGAAGGGCCACCTGCAAGGTCGCCGTGTGCGGCAGCGGGTAGATGAAGGCGGCTTGCGCCATCCCGGCGACGTCGCGCAAGCGCTTCGGAAAGTGATCCGCAGTCGTCGCGGTTCCGCCCATCACCGCGGCCGCGCTGTCGCCTTCATGGAACGTCGATGCGGCAACCCGGGCCGGCGCCTTCGGCAGCAGGAGCGCCACGCGCCCGTCGACGGTGACGGTGGTCTCGTCGTGCAGCTCGATGCGCTCGATCACCGCCAAGCCTTCGGGATTGTATGGACGTACCGCCAGCGCCACGGCGAACGGCACTCTCGAACGGTTTTCGATCTCGACGATCGCGAGCTCGTGCTCGCCCATGATCGAGTACGCGCGATGTACGGCCTCACCGCTCGGCACGCGCATCGCGGTCTCCACGACCGGCGATGCATCAACGAGCGTTTGCCGCACGCGCGACGGCGGCTCACGTGACGGGAGGTACCAGCGGTCGTCGGCCCCGATCCACCAGTCGAGCGACCATCCGTCGAACCATGTCGTCACGAGCCCGCGAGGATCGACGATGGCCTCCCACGTCGAGGCCACGTTGCCGATGGCCGTCCAATTGCGGGCGGTCACGTTGGTGAGGAACGGAAGATGACCGCGCGGCACGAACGCCGGCGACTTGGGATCGAGCTGGTTCTCGAGCCAGTACGGCCAGACCCAGTCGGGCCCGATCTGCGCGGCGGCACGTGTGCGCAACGCGCGGAACACGGTTCGGGCGCCGATGGGCAGCATCTCTCCCGGCGACTCGAGATCGAACGTCTCGCCGA
Source organism: Acidimicrobiaceae bacterium (assembly GCA_041166685.1). Lineage (GTDB taxonomy): Bacteria > Actinomycetota > Acidimicrobiia > Acidimicrobiales > JACDCH01 > DASUCS01. The sequence continues at coordinate 4,969 of JBEEGD010000163.1, forward strand.
GTCGTTGGAACGTCGAGAGGTGGCGGACGATGTCGTCGTCGATTCGGAGCCGCCCCATGACGCGGCGAGCGGCCCAACTCTTGATGCGGCTCATCCGGGTTGGCGTTCGTGGGTGGGCTTGCGGCTGATCAACCCGCGGTACGCGTCGAACGCGGTATCCCCCCCGTGCACCACTCCCACCACTGACGCCGCGATCGGCATCTCGACGCCGTGTTCGTCTGCCAGCTCGAGCACCGTGCGGCAGCTCTTCACGCCTTCGGCCACCTGGTTCATCTCGGCAATGATCTCGTCGATCTTGTGGCCCTTGCCCAACTGCTCGCCGACGTAGCGGTTGCGGCTCTGCTGGCTCATACAGGTCGCGAGAAGATCACCCATGCCGGCGAGACCCGAGAACGTCATCGGATCACCACCCATCGCCACCCCGAGCCGGGTGATCTCCGCGAGCCCCCGAGTCATCACCGCCGCGCGCGTGTTGTCGCCTGCGCCGACACCGTCGGCCATGCCGGAGGCGATCGCGATCACGTTCTTCAGCACGCCCCCCATCTCGGAGCCGACGACGTCGCGGTTGATGTACACACGGAAAAGGTTGCTCGTGAAGATGGTCTGTAATTCACTGGAGATGAAGTCGTCGGCCATGGCAACAACCGCGGCCGCGGCTTGGCCGGCGAGTATCTCCTTGGCCAGGTTCGGTCCAGTGAGCACCGCAACCGGATGGCCCGGTAGGACCTCGTGGACGACCTGGCTCATACGGAGCTTCGTTCCGGCCTCCAGGCCCTTGGTCAAGCTCACGACGGGAACCCACGGGCGCAACCACTTCGAGCAGGCGTCGAGCGACTCACGAAAGCCGTGCGACGGGATGCCCATCACGAGCAGATCAGCGAGGCTCACCGCCTCCTCGAGAGTGCTCGTGGCTCGAAGGTCAGGATGGAGCTGGTAGCCCTCCAGGTACTTGCTGTTGTGATGGTCGCCGTCGATCTCCTCGGCCAGCTCGTCGCTGCGAGCCCAGAGCGTCGTCGGGGTGTTGTGGGCCGCGAGATGTGCGACGGTCGTGCCCCAGGATCCAGCGCCGATGACCGCTACTCGGATCGACATGCGCAGCAGGTTACGCGCCAGCCCCCCTTCACGTAATTGCGCCAGTTGACCACCGCATGGGGGGTCAGGCAGCGCAAGAACGAGAGCGGAGCGCCTCTCGGACCTCATCGACGATGACATTCGGTTCGTTGATGAGCCGGTCCCAGGTGTAACGGAGAACGAGCCATCCGGCGAGCTTGAGGCGGTTCTCGCGAATCCGATCCTCCTCGAAGGCCTTGTCCGTGAGATGTGACTCTTTGTCGTCGAGCTCGATCGCGACCTTGGCCTCCGGATAGGCGAGGTCGACGCGATAGCTCGCGCCACCGACCTTCACCGGATGCTCGGCAATGGGCTCTGCGAGGCCAGCATCCGTGAGCAGTGTGTGGACTGTGCGCACGAAAACTCCGCGCGGGCCGCGTTTGCCCCACCGCTTCACCAAGATGCGTCGGAATCGGGCAACGCCATTGCGTCCGCGGCGAGCGTGGAGAACCAGGCACTCCCAGAGCTCCGGCCACGTGACCAACCGCCGACGCAGCATCTCGTCGAGGGCCCCGAGCGCCGTGAGATCATCATCGACCGCCCAGCAGATATCGAGAATTGTGCGCGCCGGTCCGGTCACCGGTATCCCCCTCCGTACACGGCGGTCGAGCAGATGCGCATCGAGGGTTTCATGCACCCTTGCTCCCACGATCGCGTGCCGACGGTGACGAGGGCTAGAGATGGCGATGCGGCCCGGTGGGCCGAATCCGTCGAGGCCGTAGATGTACGGCGCCGAAAGGTGTGACACGACGGAGTCGTCCCCGGCGGCGAGTACGAGAGCGAGGGCACGCTGCTCCCAGGTTCTTGGTGAGCCAGCGATGCGGTAGACACCGCGGGCAACGAGCTCCCACCGGCCTGACGCGAGTAACCGGTCGATCGAGCGCCGGTGCACGCCAGCTTCGAGTGCTCGCGCGCGAGTGATCACACCGTATTGACGCTGCGCAATGGCAAGCGAGCGCGACAGTGAGTCGGCCACGACCCACCCCTTCCCTTGCAAAATTGCGCTACTTCGCCCCTCATGCGGTGGTCAAGCAGCGCAAGAACGAGTTGGTGCAGGGAAGCCGGAGGGAGGTCCGCGCAGCGTAGCCTTCCTCCTCATCGCGGCCACCCACGTGCTCGTACCGGTGAAGTCGTTCCGGCAGGCCAAGGTCCGGCTCGCGCCCGCCCTGTCGGAACCTGAGCGGGCCACGCTCGCCCGCACGATGGCCACCCGCGTGCTGCTCGCGGCCGGATCGTTGCCGGTATCGGTGGTGTGCGACGACCGTGAAGTGGCCGATTGGGCCGAGGCCAACGGTGCCGCGGTGATCTGGAGACCAGGACTCGGGCTGAACGGTGCGGTCACCGACGGCGTCGAGCAGTTGACGCGCGAGCACGGCGCCATCGAGGTGGTCGTCGCACACGGCGATCTTCCGTTGGCCGACGACCTCACCCGTGTCATCGGTTTCGCCGGCATCACGCTCGTGCCCGACCGCCACGACGACGGCACCAACGTTCTGTGCATCCCGACGCGCGTCGGCTTCGAGTTCGCGTATGGGCCGGGGTCGTTCACGCGCCATCGCAACGAAGCCGACCGTCTGCAGCTGCCGTACCGAGTGCTGCGCGATCCGCGGCTCGGCTGGGACGTCGACGTGCCCGCCGACCTCGAGTTGCCCAGTGCTCCGTAACCGCGATCTGCCGACGCCCGCGACGGCGTTGGCGATCGCCGCGCACCCCGATGATGTGGAGTTCGGCGCCGGTGGCACATTGGCGAAATGGGCAGCCTCCGGGTGCGTCGTCAACCACCTCGTGTGCACTGATGGGTCGAAGGGCTCGTGGGACCCGAGCGACGACACTGCAGCGCTCATCGCGGTGCGCCAGGACGAGCAACGGGCCGCCGCGAAGGCACTCGGCGCGACGGGTGACGTCGTCTTCCTGGGCTACACCGACGGCGAACTGCAGTCCGGTCTCGACGAGCGCGAACGGGTGGCCCGCGTCATTCGTGAGCTCCGGCCTGAGGTCGTTCTCGGTCATGACCCGTGGCGCCGCTACCGACTCCATCCCGACCATCGCCACGCGGGGCAACTCGCCGTCGAAGGCATCGTGGCGGCCCGCGATCCCCACTTCTTCCCGGAGCAAGGCGTGGCCCATTGGCGTCCGTCGGTGCTGCTGCTGTGGGAGGCCGATGAGGTTGATCACGTCGAGGATGTGAGCTCGTTCGTCGACGCCAAGTTGGCCGCGCTGCTCGAGCATCGAACGCAACTGAGATCCACGATGCACATCGAGATCGGCGCGGACAACGAGGAGCAACAGCGCGACCATTTCCGTCGACGAGTGCTCGACCGGCTGGCCACCTTCGGACGCACCGCGGGCATCGCCTACGCAGAGGGCTTCAAGCGGATCGACCAGCTGTAATCGGGGCACACTGGCCCAGTGGCAATGTCGATGACTCACGAACGTCTGCTGGCCGGCAACCCGGTGACCTCACTGGAACAATGGATCGACCAAGGCGGTGGCCAAGGGCTCGATGCCGCCCGGCGGATGGGACCGGAGGCACTGCTGGCCACCGTCGACGCATCCGGCCTGCGAGGTCGAGGCGGCGCCGGATTCCCGACCGCCACGAAGTGGCGCACCGTGCTCGAGTACCGCACTGCGGGCGTCAGCACGCCGGTGGTGGTCAACGCGGCCGAAGGTGAGCCCGGCACCTTCAAGGACCGAACGATCATGCGCCACAACCCGTATCAACTGGTCGAGGGCGCGCTCATCGCAGCGTCCGCGGTCGGTGCGGACTGGATCATCTTTGGCTTGAAAGCCTCCTTCGACAAGGAGCTCGCCGCACTACGACACGCCATCGAAGAGGTGAAGGCGGCGGGGTGGGCCGACGGCACCACGTTCGACGTGAAGGAAGGGCCCAACGCGTATCTCTACGGTGAGGAGACCGCGCTGCTCGAGGTCATCGACGGCCGCGAGCCATTCCCCCGAGTCGCGCCTCCGTGGCGGCAGGGTGTCGACGAGAGTCCCGAATCGAGCGAGGTGGCGCCGACGCTCGTCAACAATGTGGAGACGCTGTCGAACCTGCCCGGCATCGTTGCCCGAGGCGCGGAGTGGTTCCGGTCGGTGGGAACCGAGCAGTCGCCGGGAACGATCGTGTGCACGATCAGCGGCACGGTGCAGCGCGACGGTGCCGGCGAGGTCCCGATGGGTACGACGTTGCGCGATGCCATCTCGATCATCGGTGGTGGGCCGCCCCGCGACCGCGAGATCGTGGGGGTGCTGTGCGGGGTGTCGAACGCGGTGCTCACGGCGGAGCAACTCGACACGCCTCTGACGTACGAGGACATGGCTTCAGCTGGTAGCGGTCTCGGATCTTGCGGCTTCGTCGTGTTCGATGACACCACGGATTTCGTCGCGGTCGCGCACGGTGTCGCTCGGTTCCTCGCAGTCGAATCGTGCGGGCAGTGCACGCCGTGCAAGCAGGACGGCGAGCGCATCGCGGAAGGACTCGACCGGCTCCGGAAATCCGAGGCGCATCCGGACGACCTCGAGGTCGTGATGGAGAAGCTCGAAACCGTGACCGACGGTGCGCGTTGCTTCCTCGCTCAACAACATCAGACGGTGGTGCGCAGCCTCGTCAGCGGGTTTCACGGACAGTTCCGAGCGCACGCGGACGGAACCGCGCCGAACACCGAGCCGTACCCGATCGCCGAGATCCTCGACCTGCAAGGCGACGCACTGCTGATCGACGAGCAACAACTACGCAAGCAACCGGACTGGAGCTACGACGAGATCGACTCGGGCGAGGCTCCCGCAGAACGCGGAAAAGCCGGCGACGCCGAATAGTTCGACGTCGCCGGCTCTCCGAACGGCCTAGGCGGCGCGCCGCAGGCCGGTGTGAACGCCGAGGGTCTCGTCACCCTCGGCCCGGTCGTGCGTGAGCCAGGCGAACATCGCCCGCCATGCGACGGTCGCGCCGCACACCATGAAGCCGGTCATCCAGATGCCGGACACGTGGCTGCGAACGGCGATGTCGAACCGGTCGAACAGCGAGTAGTCCAGCGCCCACACGGCCCCGAGTCCCCCAAGGAACGTCAGGACCGAGCGCATTCGGGTCAGTTGACCAACGGAGTCGGCGAGAAAGTCCACGACCTTCACGACGGCAAGGGCCAGCATTGCTACGACAGCGAAGTCGTACATGGAGAACCTCCAAGGGTTTGTTGTTGCTGTCACGCTCTTGGACTCGCAAATCACAAAGAGGTGACATGACAGACGCGTTGCGATTGCCTGACGGGCGCGACGACGTGGTGGTCATCGATGCGAGGGCCAAGGAGAGCCGGCAAGGGGTTGCGCTGCGAGATCGTGCTGTGAAGACTCGGGGACCATGCAACGCCTGACCGGCATCGACGCCACGTTCCTGTACATGGAGACACCGTCCGCCTACATGCATGTGGCCGGCTTGATGATTCTCGATCCGTCGACCGTCGAGGGTGGGTTCTCGATGGACGACATGCGCGCGTTCTACGAGTCACGCCTGCACCTCGCCGCGCCGTTTCGTCGCCGGCTGGTCGAGGTCCCGATGGGCCTGCACCATCCCCTCTGGGTGGAAGACCCTGAGTTTGATCTCGACTACCACCTGCGGCACATCGCCGTGCCACAACCCGGCGGCGCCCGCCAGCTCGCCGACCTCGCCAGTCATCTGGTGACGATCCAGCTCGATCGCAGCCGTCCGCTGTGGGAGTGCTGGGCGATCGAGGGCCTGGAGAACGGTCATGTCGCCGTGCTCACCAAGGTGCACCACGCCGCCATCGACGGCGTCTCGGGCAACGAGATCACCGTGGCCATGCTCCAGCTCAGCCCCGACGATGAAGCGCCCCCGCCGACGGAAGAGTGGCAGTCGGATCGCATCCCGACCGAGGTCGAGCGCCTCGCGTACGCGGCGAACTCACTGGTCCGGCAGCCATTCCGCCTGGCCAAGACCCTTCGGCGCACGGCGGAAACGGCGTTGCGTACCCGCCAGCGCAACCGTCAGCCAGACGTTGACCCGCCGCCCGCTTTCTTCGCGGCACCGCGCACCTCGTTCAATGTCTCGCTCACACCGCATAGAGGCTTCGCATTCACCTCGGTGTCACTCGCGGACGTGAAGGCGGTGAAGAACGCGTTGGGCGTGTCCGTCAACGACGTCGTTCTCGCGTTGTGTGCCGGCTCGCTCCGGCACTACCTCGACGCGCAAGACGAGCATCCTGACGCACCGCTCATTGCGATGGTCCCGGTGTCGGTGCGCACCGAGGAGCAACAGGGGACGCTGGGCAACCAGGTGTCACAGATGCTGTGCACACTCGCCACCGACATCGACGATCCAGTGAAGCGCCTTCAGGCCATCCACGACGGCACGCAGCAGGCCAAGAGCCAGCTCAACGCGATCGGTGCTGACGCGCTCACCGACTGGGCCGAATTCGCCGCCCCCGCGCTCGCCGGCCGGGCGGCGCGGCTGTACTCCCGCACCAAGATGGCCGACCGTCACCGCCCGCTGTTCAACGTCACCATCTCGAACATCCCCGGACCGCCGTTCCCGCTGTACTCCAACGGCGCGCGCATGGTCGCGAACTATCCGATGGGACCGATCTTCGACGGCGGCGGGCTCAACATTACGGTGATGAGCTACTTGGATCAGCTCGACTTCGGGCTGGTCGCCTGTTCCGACCTCATTCCCGACGTGTGGTCGCTGGCCGACGGCCTCGGGGCCGCGCTCGAGGAGTTGAAGAAGGCCGCGACGGCCTGACCTCGGCCACGCGACCTCATGCGAGCGCGGCGCGCAGCTTGGCCGCGGTCGCTTCGGCTTCGTCTGGTGATGCGTACTTCGTGCGGGGCCAGAAGAAGCCGCGCAGGCCGTCCTTACGGTTCCTCGGGACCACATGGACGTGCAGGTGCGCGACGCTCTGGCTCACTCGGTTGTTGATGGCCACGAACGAGCCGGCCGCACCGAACGCCACCTCCATCGCCCCGGCGAGCCGCTGAGCGTCGCTGAACAGCGGCGCGATCAGGGCTTGCGGAAGGTCGACCAGCGTCTCGTAGTGGTCCTTCGGCAACAGAAGGGTGTGCCCTGGGAACAGCGGTCGGACGTCGAGAAAGGCCAGCGTCTCGGAGGTTTCGAGCACGACGTGGGCCGGTTCGGTGCCGGCGACGATCGCGCAGAACAGGCAGGACACCGCGCCAAGTATGACCATCCACCCTCGACCGCCGCCCGAGCGGTTTCATGGCGTCCAGTGATCCCTCACTGCGCACGAACCGCGACAACTGTGTCGCTGGTGGCGCCTATCCCGTGGGGTGGCCGTGATCGAACCAGCAGCGTTGGTGAGCCCGCGCGCCCAGCGCACGTACGTCCTCGACACCTCCGTGCTCTTGGCCGACCCGCGAGCTCTCCTGCGCTTCGACGAACACGAAGTGGTACTCCCGATCGTCGTGCTCATGGAGCTGGAGGCGAAGCGGCATCACCCTGAGCTCGGCTGGGCGGCCCGTCAGACGCTGCGTTTGCTCGAGCAGTTCCGAACCGATGCGGGGTCGCTCACCGAGCCGCTGATCGCCAACCGAGCGGGCGGCACGTTGCGGGTCGAGCTCAACCATCAGGACACCGCCGGCCTGCCGGCGGCCCTCGCGTCGGACAACAACGATCACCGCATCCTCGCGGTGGCCAAGAACCTCTCCGACGAAGGCCACACCGTCACGGTCGTCACCAAGGACCTTCCGCTGCGGTTGAAGGCCAGCATCGTCGGCCTTCACGCCGACGAGTACCGCAACGAGCTGACCACTGGAGACTTCAGCTGGAGCGGATTCGTCGAGCTCGAGGTCGACAGCGAGTCCATCGACGAGCTGTACGCCGAGCGGGTCGTCGACCTCGTCGAAGCCCGCGATCTGTCGTGCAATACGGGAGTCGCGTTGGTGGCCGGGCCGACGGGGTCGCAGTCGGCGCTCGGTCGGGTCCGTGAGGACAAGCGGGTCCATCTCGTGCGCGGTGATCGCACGCTGTTCGACCTCCACGGCCGGTCGGCGGAGCAACGCATCGCCATCGACCTTCTCGCTGACCCTCGGGTCGGCATCGTGTCGATCGGCGGTCCGGCGGGCACGGGTAAGAGCGTGATCGCGCTGGCCGCCGGCCTCGATGCCGTACTCGAGCAGCGCACGCACAAGCGCGTCGTCGTGTTCCGTCCCATCTACGCCGTCGGCGGTCAGGATCTCGGCTTCTTGCCTGGAACCGAGGCCGAGAAGATGTCTCCTTGGGCGGCGGCCGTCACTGACGCGCTCGAAGCCATCGTCGGCCCAGAGGTGATCGACGAGGTGGTCTCGCGCAAGCTGCTCGAGGTGCTGCCACTCACCCACATCCGCGGCCGCAGCCTCACCGACTCGTTCGTCATCCTCGACGAGGCGCAGAACCTCGAGCGACCGGTGCTGCTCACCGCGCTGTCGCGCCTCGGTGAAGGCAGCCGCGTCGTGTTGACTCACGACATCGCACAACGCGACAACCTGCGCGTTGGCCGCCACGACGGCATCGCATCGGTGATCGACACGATGCGCGGTCATCCGTTGTTCGGTCACATCACCCTCACCCGTTCCGAGCGCAGCGCGATCGCCGCGTTGGTCACCCAACTCCTCGACGGAGCTTCCTAAACCCCTACGATCGCCTCGTGGCCCCCGACGAGGAACCGACGATCCTCGAGTTGGCCGAGCCTCCGAGCGAGGAAGCACCATCGCCCGCCGACCTTCTCATCGGCCTCCTCGACGGCACCCTCAGCCGGGTCGCCCGTCGACCGGTCAAGATCCGGGCCAAGGTCAACCCCGTCTCCGCGGCCTTTGGCTCGGTCGACGTCCTGGTGCTCGAGTTGGGCGAGCTCGAAATGGCGGGACTCGAGGTCGAGCGCATCGTCGTGCACGCCGAGAACGTGCGCATCCAACCAGGATTCCCACCGCGCCTGCGCACGGGCGCCATCGGCTTCAAAGCGACCGTCGGACAGGACCCGATCGATCGGTGGACGCAACGCACCCACCTTCCCGTGCGCATGCTGCTCACGGAGGAAGGCATCATCGTTCGCACCAGCGTCCGCGGCTTCGCCCTGAGCGAGGTCGCCACGGAACTCGCCGTCAGCGGACACTTCGTGACGTTGCGTCCGATGCGGGCGTCGTTCGTCGGCCTACCCGCGCCGGTCGTCGGGATGCTGCGCGGGTTCTTGCCGCTACCGCCACTCCCGCGCGGCGCGCGACTCAGCAAGGTCGATCATGAAGACGGCAAGGTCACCGCGTGGTTCGCGCTCGACGACATCGACCAACCGCTCACCCCGGCGATCGCTCGCCGGCTTCGACCACGTCTGCTGCCGCGGCTACGGCTCTAGGAGCATCCACGAGGGACACTCGTCCGATCTTTACGATCGGTGACGTGGTGAGACGGCCGACGGTGTATGGGCTCGACATCGAGACCGATACGACGATCGATGGCCTCGACCCGGAAGTTGCCGCGATCGTCACTGTTGCGTTGTCGAACGACGGCTTCGACGAGGTGTTCACCGGCGAGGAAAGCACGATCCTGCGCACGCTCGACGACCATCTCGCCGATCGGGCGCCCGGCGTGATCGCGACATGGAACGGCGCAGCCTTCGACCTCCCCTTCTTGGCCGACCGCGCTGCGCTCCATGGCATTCAGCTCGGATTGCGCCTACGAGCCGATTCCGCCATTCGCCTCGATCACGATCCGCTTCCCGGTCATTGCACGGCGTATCGGGCGCGGTGGCACCGCCATGGGCACGTCGACGCGTACCGGCTGTACCTGGCCGACGTCGGACCCGCGTTGCGAGTCAGCTGCTCTCTCAAATCGATCGCACGGCTGGTCGGCTTCACACCGATCGATGTGGACCGCACCCGGATCCACGATCTCAGCCACGAGATGTTGCATGCCTACGCTGCCAGCGACGCCCGCCTCGCCCGCGTGCTCACCGAGCGCCGATGGGCCACCGCTTCCCGATTTGTCGACCGCTTCGAGGGCCACAGCGCCGTCGCCTGACGGCGCTCTCCGCTCGCTCGCTGTCACACCCCCGCTCTAGAGTCGAGCGCAGCGAACGGGTTCGCGATCTCCCTCCCGCCCCGCGGGCGCGGATCGCCTCACACGAGGCATCCGTGCAGGAGAGAACTCATGTCCAAGACACGCACCGTTCGCACGACGCGACGGCGCCTTCAACTCGCCGACTCGCGTGACGAGCGCGATCCGAGCAACACCCCCGCGTCGCTGACCGCGGCGCTTCCTCGTCTCGCCGCCACCCTCGACGACGCGGCAGAGCAGGCAGGCTGGGGCGGTCGGCCCTCGCTCGTGCGCATCACCGCATGGCCTTCAGAGCCCGTCTCTGCAGATCATGGAGCGGGCGGATTCGACCTTGGCATCCGCCCGCTCGACGCCGACACGAGCGTCGTCGAAGCGCTCTGCGGTTTCACTGCCCCGGATACTTGGCTCGCGATCGGCGTGGTCACCGAAGGCAACGCCCGGGCGCTCGACGACCGTGCTGCCGAACCACGCCGGGTCCGGTGCGTGCATCTCGTCGATCGGTCTGGGGCCAGCGCCAGCACGGTGCGCCTCAGAGGCGAGGAGGCCACGGTGCTCAGCAGCCTCGACGATCACGACCCGAGCGGCCGTGTGGACGACGTCTGCCGCCGAGCGCTCGGTCTTGCGACCGCACCGCCGGTGCACACGAGCATCGAGTTGTGGGCGCTCGTCTGGCTCGAACGTGTCATCGCGTCTCGCGGCTGTGCTCCCGACTCGCGTGTCGCGTGGCGCGAGATCGCCGAGCTCCATCCCGCCGTCGCGCTGGTGGTAGCCGACGACGAGCGGTGGGGTGCGGAACCCGCCAACAGCCTGACGCGGCTCGCCGAAGTTCTTGCCGACGTTCACAGCTGGTCGGTCCTGCGCACCGCGTGTGCGGCTCGAGAGTGGCCGGTCGCCGACATTCCGCCCGAGGTTGCTGCCTGGCTCGACGATGGCGCCTTTCGTCGTTGGCTGATCGGCACGTTTCCGCCGATCGAGCAACTCGCGGCCGCAGCGCGTGAGCTGGTGCCGCCATCCGTGGGCCGGCGGCTGCAGGCCGCGCTGCGCGCATGGCGACTTTCGGTCGACCCGTCGTGAGCGCCGTCAGGGTGGTTGCGGCAGCCGGGCCGCGGGGCCGGTCGCGAACCGCTGGGCGAGCGCCGCCCGCGTGGCCGGTGTCATGGCGTTCCAGTCGTAGATCGAGCCGCCCACGGCCCGGTCATCGACCAGCGACTGCGCGAACTGGTCGAGCTCGCCGGTGGTGATCTCGTCGCCGATCCCACCAATACCATGCACGACGGCGTTCTGATCGCCGAGGTTGTTGCGCAGCCGCCGCGTGCTCTCATCGTTGTAGGTGTAGCCATCGTGGTAGCCGGACGAGTTCGTACGGAACGTCCAGTAACTCATCGGCAGCCACACGTCATACGACGCGCGCAGCTCCGGCCACGGGAAGTCCGGCCAGTAGCGCTTGTTCACCACTTCGGTCAGCACGGGTGGAAGCACGATCGCACCCAGTGCAGCTTGTCCCGAGGCGGTGCGCAGGCGCCTCGACAGGTCGACGAGGCGTTGGTTGCGGTCGGCAGGGTCGGTCACGTCCTCGACATCCTCGATGTCGACCGCGACACCGTCGAACCGATGACCGAGCGCGTCGAACTCCGAGATCTGCGCGAGGTGGGCAAGGTCGACGTTGAGGTCGATGAACTTCGGGAGGTACCAGCCGACCACCCGGAGCCCGCGACGATGGGCCCGGATGAGGAACTCGGCGACGAGCGCCCGGTCCACGACTCCTGCCGGTGACCGCGCATCGTCTCGCACGGCTTGCAGGTACAACGTCTTCACCCCGTTGTCCGCCATGTCGTCAACCGCGCGCGGCGCGACCGGCGGGGCAGCCTGGCTCGACTGATAGCGGGGTCCGAAGTCGAAGCCGTCGACCCAGGTGCCCAACCCGGCATAGGGCTGGAGATCACGAGGCACCGAGTTCGGCTGTACGAGTCGAGCGGCGATCGTGGCGATGCCCGCACCCGGTGGTGGTGGATCCTCGCGCGTCGACCACACGACCGCCCCGACCACGACGGCGGCGACCATGGCGACAACGGCGACGGGTCGAAGTCGTCTACGCCGAGCCACCGCGGGAACTTAGTCAGCGGGTGATGGTCACCGTTCCCGCGGCGGCGTCAACCGTCACCTCGTCGCCGTCATGGATGACTCGTGTCGCGTCCTTGACCATCACCACTGCGGGAATGCCGAACTCGCGAGCGACGGTCGCGGCATGCGAGAGCACGCCACCAGTCTCCACCACCACCGCGCCGGCCACTACGAACAGGGGCGTCCACGGCGCGTCGGTGAACGGGGCCACCAGCACATCGCCCGGGTCGAGGTCGCGGGCGAAGCCCGCCTCCGCCGAGGGGACAATCCGCGCGGTGCCGGTGACCGGTCCATCTCCGACGCTCACGCCGAGCCCCGTCAGGACACGGACGTCTGCGTCGAACTCCCCCAGCCGTTCGTCTGTGGGCTCGCCCACCCAATTGTCCGGCAAGCGATGGTGCTCGGCTTCCTCTGATTGAGCCCGGCGATGCTCGACGCGTGCTTGCGCGTCGGACACGGTGCCGCCAGCGACGATCGTGTCGACCTCGTCGTAGGTCAAGAAGCGAGCGTCGTCCGCGGTGCGCACGACGCCGGCTTCTGCGACCCCGCGGCTGATGGCAAGGAAGGGCGAGCGAAGGCGGCGGCTGGCGAGCACCCAGGTGGCCTTCGACAGCTCGCGCATCCGCGTGAAGTGTTGAGCAGCGGCCAGCTGTTCATCGAATGCGTCACGGAGCTCGCCGGCCAGGCTCGCCCGAAGATCGGGCTCGAGCGCGGCGCGACGCTCGACGGCGCGGGCGATGTTGGCCAGCGGCGAGTCCACCGCAGGCACCGCGAGCATCGAGCGGACCTGGGACAGCGCGAACGTCGGGTCCTCCGACCAATCCGCGTTCGACGGATCGGCCTCACCTTGGCCGCGATAGCCGTACTCGAACAGCAGCGAGCGATAGGCGTCACCGACCTCGGTCGCATCTTCTTCGAAGAGGGTTCGGATCGTGATGATGTTTTCGTTCTCGACGACGTCGCGCAACGCGGGTCGGTCCCGCACCATCTCGGCGAGCCCGTAGAGCCGAACGGCCGGCTGGGAACTCTCGACCTCTCCGAGGCCTGAGCACAGTGCGATCACCACGTTGGGGTCGCCGCCTCCGGCTTGGATGATCCCGCCGAGGCGTACCTGGTGATCGGCGGCGGCGACCGAGACGATGTAGTGAAGATTGAGGTAGTCCGAGAAGCTCTCATCGAACAGCTCGTTCCACCGTTGCCACGCGTCGGCCAGGTTCAGGTCGAGGTCGCGGCGCCCGCGCCCGGTAGCGCGCTCGGCGTACAGCGCGGCGCGCCACCCCGCGAGCACCGCGGGCGCGGCCTTGCGTTGCTCGGCCGCCGTGGCCGCGGCCTCGGCCCGCTCCTCGATGGTGCTGTCGACGATGAAGCGTTCGCCTCCACTCGCGCCAGTGAAGAACTGCTGCAAGATCGCCTGCGCGATGTCCGCGTCGAGCGCGGACACCGCCGCGACCGAGAATCCGTTGTTCAGCGCCAGCCGGCCGCCGAACACACCGAAGAAGTTGGCCGCCGGTGGGGGCGCCAACGTCGCCTTGTCGCCGTTCGGGTACGTGGCCATCAGTCGCCGCAGCCCGATGTAGTCGAACCGATTGAACGTCGTGGCGACGAGCGGGCACAACACGCCGGGCACCACCTCGGAGCCGTTGACCGACGTCCAGATGTCGTACGTCGGGTTCGGCTCGGTGTCCCAGTCGGTTGCGAATCGCGTGGCTGTCGCGGTGCCTGCCATTCCACCCCCCGTTGGCTGCCTCTGCGCCCGAGAGAGGCCTGCCAGTACCACTCTGCCACGACAGTGCTGTACTTGGCCTATGGAAGACGAGTTCACACCCATCCCTGACGACCGGTTCACGTTCGGGCTGTGGACGGTGGGCAATCGCGGCCGTGATCCGTTCGGCTTCGAGGTTCGCCCGGCGCTCGACCCGGTCGAGTCGGTGCAGCGGCTCTCCGAGCTTGGTGCGTACGGCGTGAACTTCCACGATGACGATCTCGTGCCGCCTGGGTCGAGCGCGAGCGAGCGGGAGGCCATCGTGAAGCGCTTTCGCCGCGCACTGGACCAAACCGGCATGAAGGTGCCGATGGCTACCACCAACCTGTTCTCGCATCCGGTGTTCAAGGACGGCGGGTTCACCGCCAACGACGGGGCGGTGCGGCGCTATGCCGTGGCCAAGACGCTCGACGCCATCGAGCTCGGTGTCGAGCTCGGTGCCCGTATCTACGTCATGTGGGGTGGCCGCGAAGGCTGCGAATGTGACGCCGCCAAAGATGCACGCGCCGCGCTGGACCGTTACGCCGAGGCCGTGAACCTGTGTTGCGCACACGTGCGCGATCGGGGCTACGACCTGCGCTTCGCGATCGAGCCGAAGCCCAACGAACCACGCGGCGACATGTTCCTACCCACTGTGGGTCATGCACTGGCCTTCATCAACGAGCTCGAGTGGCCCGAGATGGTCGGACTCAATCCCGAGTTCGCGCACGAGACGATGTCCGGACTGTCGGTCCACCACGCGGTCGCGCAGACGTTGTGGCACGGAAAGCTCTTCCACATCGACCTCAACGCGCAACGAATCGGCAAGTACGACCAGGACTTTCGCTTCGGCTCCGAGGGAATTCGCGACGCCTTCTATCTCGTGAAACTCCTCGAGGACTCGCACTGGGACGGCATGCGCCATTTCGATGCCCACGCGTATCGCACGGAGAGCGCCGAGGGTGTGTGGGACTTCGCCCGCGGCTGCATGCGTACGTACCTGATCCTTCGCGACAAAGTGCGACGCTTCCACGAGGATCCTGAGATCCAAGCGGCCCTCGAGACGGCCAAGGTGGCCGAGCTGCGCCAGCCCACCCTCGAGGGCAAGGTCAACGCCGACACGATCGCGGGATTGCGACGCGACGCGTTTGACGTCGATCTGGCCGCGCTCAGCGAACAGGGCTACGGCCACGAGCGTCTCGATCAACTGGTGACCGAGTTGCTGCTCGGCACCCGTTAAGCCGCTCGCAACTACCCTCAGCGGCCGTGCCGCTGGTGATGGGGGTCGACTCGTCGACGCAGTCGACGAAGGTGGAGGTACGCGACGCCGACGACGGGCACTTGGTGGCCGACGGTCGCGCACCACATCCACTGACCTCGCGACCGCCGCGCAGCGAGCAAGACCCAGAGGCCTGGTGGGACGCGCTCGTCATCGCCGTCGGACAAACGGGAGTACGCGACATCGCCGCGCTCTCGGTCGCCGGTCAGCAGCACGGGCTCGTAGCGCTCGACGGTGCCGGGGCCGTGCTGCGTCCCGCCAAGTTGTGGAACGACACCGAGTCCGCTCCCGAGGCGGCGGCCATGGTCAAACAGTTCGGTGCGGAGCGATGGGCCAAGGCGTGCGGCAGCGTCCCGGTCGCATCACTCACCATCACCAAACTGGCCTGGCTCGCGCGCCACGAGCCGGCTGTGCTCGAACGCGTCGCCACGGTGCTCCTGCCTCACGACTACTTGACCTATCGCCTCACCGGCCGTCTGGTCACCGACCGCGGCGACGCGTCGGGCACCGGCTATTGGTCACCCACTGAAGGTAGGTGGAGAACCGATCTGCTCGATCGAGTCGTCGGTCCGCCGGCGAGCGGCGCGTGGAGTGACCGTCTTCCCGAAGTGCTCGGTCCCAGCGACGCGTCGGATTGGATGACCGCGTCGGTCCACGACATTCTCGGACTTCGCGGTCGACCACTGTGTGGCGCGGGAACCGGCGACAACATGGCCGCGGCACTCGGTGTCGGACTCGCGGTCGGAGAGGTCGCAATCTCTCTTGGCACGTCCGGCACCGTGTACACGGTCACCACCGCGCCCACCGCGGACAGCAACGGCGCGGTTGCCGGCTTCGCTGACGCCACCGGCCGGTTACTGCCGCTGGTGTGCACGCTGAACGCGACCCAAGTCACCGAGTCGTTCGCCCGAGTGCTCGGCGCCGAGCAACACGAGCTGGACGAGCTCGCGTTGTCTGCTCCCCCAGGCTCAGCCGGCGTCGTCGTACTGCCGTACCTGAACGGCGAGCGCACACCGAACCGGCCCGACGCCACTGGGGTCGTCTCGGGGGTGACCTCCGAGGTGACACGTGCGTCGTTCGCACGCGCCGCCTATGAAGGGGTCGTGTGCGGGTTGCTCGACGGACTCGACGCGTTGCGTCGAGCGACCAGCGTCGGTCACGGTGAAGAGCGCCGAACCGTCTTGGTGGGCGGCGGCGCCCGTTCACCGGCCTACCGGCAGATCGTCGCCGACCTCTCAGGACTTCCCATCACCGTTCCCGACGGTGAGGAACACGTCGCCATCGGCGCCTGCGTGCAGGCCGCCGCGGTCCTACACGGGCAGCCGCCGGAGGACGTTGCCCGCGCCTGGGGTCTGGGCGAGGGAGCGGTCGTCGAACCGAACCTGGGCGTCGATCGAAAGAGCCTGCGGGCGCGGTACGCCCATGTGCGAGACGCGACGCCCAGTTAGGTGACGGCCTCAACCAAGTGAACGGAAGAGGAGCGCCGTTCCGTGTGTTGCACTCTCGGATGACCGACGTTTCTCGCACCATGCTCCCACCGATCTCGGTCCTCGACCTCGCACCCGTCGGGCAAGGCTCGTCGCCAGCAGCCGCGCTCGCCGCCTCGACCCAACTCGCCCGGCTCGCTGAGCGCGTCGGCTACCGACGCTTGTGGGTCGCCGAACATCACAACATGCCCGGCATCGCCAGCTCTTCGCCGGCGGTGCTCATCGCCCACCTCGCGGCATCAACCTCCACGTTGCGGATCGGCGCGGGCGGCGTGATGCTGCCCAACCACGCGTCGCTCGTGGTCGCAGAGCAGTTCGGAATGCTGGAAGCCCTCCACCCCGGACGCATCGACCTGGGACTCGGCCGCGCCCCCGGCACTGATCCCGTCACCGCCGCCGCGCTGCGGCGGAAATCACTCGCGAGCGGAGCCGACGAGTTCCCCGAGCAACTGCGCGATCTGCTCGCGTTCTTCGATGGCACGCATCCCCACATCACCGCCGTGCCGGGCCGCGGCTACCGCCCGGCGCTGTGGATGCTCGGGTCGAGTGACTTCAGTGCGCAAGTGGCCGGCGCGCTCGGACTGCCCTTCTCGTTCGCTCACCACTTCGCGTCGCACAACACGCTGCCCGCGCTCGCCGCGTACCGAGCCGCGTTCATGCCATCAGCGGAACTCGAGCAGCCCTACGCGATGATCGGCGTACCGGTGATCTGCGCAGAAACCACTGATCGAGCCGAGTGGCTGTCCGGTTCGAGCGCGCTCTCGTTCGTCCGTCTCCGCCAAGGCCGCCCAATGCCTCTGCCCACCCCAGAGGACGCGGCCGAGTACGTCTTCACGCCCTCCGAGCGCGAGCTCGTGCGGAGCTGGACTGCGCCCCTCATCGTCGGAAACCCCGACGAAGTCCGTCACGCGTTGAACGAGCTCGCCGTCCGTACGGGTGCCGACGAGCTCATGATCACCACCATGGTGCACGGCGCCGCGGACCGGCTTCGGTCGTATGAGCTCGTGGCTGAAGCCTGCGACCTCGGCGCCGTTGCTACCTTGCCCCTTCGTGCCTAGTCAGAAGCGTGACCGTCAGTGGGTGAGCACCCGGGCCAAAGCTGCGGCCCTGGAGGCGGCCAAGCGCCAGCGAATGCGGCGACGCCTCGGAGCAGCCGTCGCCGTCGGTGTGCTCATCCTGGCCATCGTCGGGGCGGCCGCGCTCGTCGGCGGCGGCTCCAACAGCAAGACGGCGGCCGCGACATCCACGACCGTTCCCGGGGCGTCGCTGGTTTCCACGACCACGACGGCGCCACTTGCGTCGGCCGCGGGCAAGCCGTGTCTGGCGCTCAGTGAACCGTTGCCGACCGGTGCGCCGGATGTTCCCGTGAAGGTCGGGCCACCGCCTACCGCTCTCGTGAGCGAGGACCTGAAGCCCGGTGATGGCGCCGTCGTCGCCCCGTCCAACACACTCACGGTGAACTACATCGGCGTGTCGTGCTCGACCGGCAAGATCTTCGATTCGTCGTTCAAGTCAGGTCAGCCGGCGAGCTTTCCCCTTGCCAACGTGATCCAGGGTTGGCAGCAGGGACTCGTCGGAATGAAGGTGGGCGGACAGCGCCTTCTCGGCATACCGCCGGCGCTCGCCTACGGATCCGCCGGACGCCCGGGCATCGCGCCCGACGAGACCCTGTGGTTCGTGGTCGACCTCGTCGCGGCGAAATAGCGAGGTTCACGGGAACCGAAGTGCGTTGTGTTCTGGCGTCGACCAACCACCGCATGAGGGGTTGATCAGCGCAAGATCACGCCACTCGCACCGAGGTGGGCGATGTCGTTGAAGCGCCGCAGGATCCAACGCTCGGCGGTGACCACCAGTTGTGAGATGCCGGTGTTGTCCGACGTGAACGCGAACGGCTGTGCACCGGTCGCCTGCGACAGCATCTCTCCGATGATGGCGCCGTGCGCGAACACCGCGACGCGTTGATCCGGGTGGGCCGCCGCGATTCGCTGGACGACCGCGCGCGTGCGTCGCGCAAACTCCTCGGCCGGTTCCGCTCCGGGGATCACATCCCAGCGCTGTTCCTCGACCATTCGCACCGCAATTGGGTCGCGCTCGATCACTTTCTTGCGAAAGATGCCGCTCTCCCAGTCGCCCAAGAACACCTCGCGGAGGTCTCGCTCGACAACGGGCGTGAGGCCGAGCCGCCGGGCCAGGGGCGCGGCCGTCTGCGCGGTGCGTCGCAGCGTGCTCACGTAGATGGCGTCGATGGGCTCGCTCGCCAAACGCTGACCGACACGCTCCGCTTGCGCTTCGCCCTCGGGCGACAGCGCCGGGTCGCCTTGCCCTTCGACGAGCTCGAATGGTTGCCCCTCGACGGCCGCCTCTGACTCACCGTGGCGTACGAGGATGAGCTCGGCCGCGCCCGCGGGCACTTGAAACTGGATCTGACGGTAGACCGCGGGGTCCTTCACGCCTTCGAGCCTAGGCAGGGCGCCGACTACAATCTGACGGTCCGTCAGAAACGCGGGAGGGTTCGCATCATGAGTCAGCCGCCCCTGGCCAGCCTGCGCGTCATCGAGAGCTCGATGCTCGGACCGGCCGCCATCACCACCCACCTCGCCGACCTCGGCGCCGACGTCATCAAGGTCGAGTCGCCAGCGGGCGACTACGTGCGCCAGATGACGTGGCCGATCGTCGAGGGCGTGTCGCTCATGCACCTTCACGTGAACCGCGGCAAGCGTTCGTTGGTGCTCGACCTGCGCACCCAAGAAGGAGTCGAGATCTACCTCGACCTCGCGCGTGACGCCGACGTCGTCATCGAGGCGATGCGCCCCGGCGGGCTCGCCAAGCGCGGCCTCGGCTTCGACAAGCTGTGCGAGGTCAATCCCCGCATCGTCTTCTGCACGATCTCCGGCTACGGAATGACGGGCCCCTACAAGGACATGCCGAGCCACGGCGTGGCCTACGACGTGTGGGCCGGGCTGGTGAAGCCCGAAGTCGACGAGGACGGCTTCACCTACCTTCCCGAGCATCCCTCAACGGGCATTCACGCCGGACCCCTGTTCGGTGCGCTGGGCGTGCTCGCCGCCGTCATCCGCGCTCGCGCGACAGGGGAGCCGTGCCGGATCGACATCGCGCAGTCCGATGCGGCCGCGGCCATGGACTGGCTGCGCTCGGAGACCTACAAGGCGTACGAGCGACCCGAGGATGAGGTCACCGGCAACGCGTCCGACAACTACGAGCGGCGCGCTCCCGGAACGGGGGGCATGCGCCATGGTGTCCGCTACCAGTTCTATGTGACCAAGGACGGTCACATTCTCTTCCAGGCCTCCGAGCGCGAATTCTGGGAGAACTTCTGCCACGGCATCGAGCGGGGCGACTTGTTCGAGAGGTTTCCTGGCGCGCAATACGCCGATCATGCGGTGGGCAACATCGCGCTGCGGTCGGAACTGCGGGACATCTTCCTGTCGCGCACGAGCGCCGAATGGGTGCAACTCGGTGAGCGGGTGAACACGCCGATCGTCAACGTGAACACGCCACAGACGCTGGCCGATGACCCTCAGTTCCAGGATCGCTTCCCGTGGCTTCCTCGCGAGGTGTTGGGCACCGAGCAGTTGCCGACGCCGATCAAGCTGATCGACGAAACCTTGCCGATCCCGACGAAGGCGCCGACGGTGGGTGAACACACCGATGACGTGTTGCGCACGGTGCTCGGGTACGACGACGCGAAGATCGCCGCGCTGCGCGCAAGCGGCGCGCTGGGTTGACGTCTTGCTGACCGTCGAGCAACAAGCACTCGACGAGGCCGTCGCTCGTCTGCTGTTGAAGACTTCGTCACCTGAGCAGGTGCGCACCGCCGAACCCGCGGGCTTTGATCAAGTCGTGTGGGACGGCCTGGTGGACATGGGCTTGCTCGACGCTGCGTCGTCCGGTGAGGCGTCGACCGCTGACCTCGCGGTGGTGGCCCGCCAGTGCGGTGCGCATCTCGCGCTGGTGCCGTTCGTCGACACCGTTGCTTCGGTTGGCGACGACCGCTGGCGCGCGCTCACCGCATCGTGGTTTGCCGGCCTCGCTCGGGCGGTCCTCGATCTCGGCGTGGTCTATGTGAAGGAGCGCCACCAGTTCGGCGTGCCCATCGGGTCGTTCCAGACGATCCAACATCGCCTGGCCGACCTGCACACGGCCGTCACCGGCAGCGAGTTGCTCGCCCACTCGGCAGCAGTCGCGCTGGATGAGAGCAACCCTGATGCCGCCGCGCTTGCGACGATGGCGCACTGGTGGTGCGGGCAGGTCGCGGTCGATGCCGCCGAGGCCAGCCTGCACTTCCACGGCGGGTATGGCTTCATGCTCGAGTACGACGTGCAGCTGTACGTCCGCCGGGCGAAGGCAGCACGAGTCGCGTTGGGCGATCCGCGTCGCGAGTTGCTCACCATCGTCGAGCGTCTGTGGGGCGATGGACGATCGGGATTGCATCGTCGACTCGATGCCGCGGTCGAGGAGTTTCGTGCCGAGGTGCGCGGCTTTCTCGCCGAGCACCTGACCGAGGAGATCATCGAACAGGCACACGCGACTGGCACGATGCACGACGACGGACTGCACCGCGCGATCGCCGCTCAGGGCTATCTGGCCGCAGGGTGGCCAGTCGAGGTCGGTGGCGGTGGTCGCAGCCCGATCGAGACCACGACGCTGATGCAGGAGCTGTATGGCGCGGGTGCTCCGGTCGACAGCATGGGCATCGTCTCGATGGTGGCGGCCACGCTCGTGTTGCTGGGCAACGAGGAGCAACGCACGCAGATCGTCCCTCGGATGCTGTCCGGCGAAACGCTGGCGTGCCTTGGCTACAGCGAGCCCGATGCCGGGTCGGACGTTGCTGCCGTGCAAACGCGAGCCGTGCTCGACGGCGATGAGTGGGTCATCAACGGCCAGAAGATGTTCACGACGCTGGCCCACAAGGCCGACTACGTCTTCCTGCTCACCCGCACGAGCCCGGACAAGCCGAAGCACAAGGGTCTCACGATGTTCCTGGTGCCGATGGACTCATCCGGGATCGAGATCAGGCCGGTGCACACCCTCGGCGGCGAGCGCACGAACATCACCTTCTACACCGACGTGCGCGTGCCCGACTCGTGTCGGGTTGGCGAGATCGACGCCGGATGGTCGGTCATGAACGCCGCGCTCGTGTACGAGCGCAACAGCGCGAACTGGGGGGAACCCGATCGGCTCGTACGAACAGTGGTGGAGTGGGCGCACTCGTCTGGCGCGCTCGACGACCCGCTGGTGGCCGATCGCATCGCGCGTCACGCGACCGCGATGGAAGTCGGACGTCTCCTCGTCTACAGCTGCGCCGAGCTGTCCGCCACCGGCAAGGTGACGCACGTCGAAGGGTCGATGGCCAAGCTGTTCGTGACTGAGGCGTTCACGCGAGCGGCTGGTGACTTCCGCGATCTGGTTCCTGCGGACGCGTCGATCTTCGACTTCGTCGAGCACGCGTACCGACACTCGACGGTGACGACGATCTACGGTGGGTCAAGCGAAGTCCAGCGCGGCATCATCGCCGAACACGGCCTCGGGCTACCGCGTACCCGTTAGCCGAGGCGCATTCCCGGCGCTCGTGTTTTGAAGATGTCGGTGGCGATCACTTGACCGAGCTTGGTCGCGTCCCAGCGCTTCCCGCCGTTCGTGACCGTCGGGCCGTCGGTCCAGCCCTCCATGAGGATGAGCCGCTCGGCGACGGCTCGGATGATCTGTCCGGTGACGAGCTGGCTCTCGTCGCTGGCCAGCCACGCGACGACCGGCGACGACACCGACGGGTCCATCGGGTTGAACTCGCCGTCGGGAACATCGTCTGGCTCGATGACCTTCGGCGCGTTCGGCATCGTGCCCGTGATGCGAGTCGCGCCGGCCGGTCCGATGCAGTTGACCGTGACTCCGAGTTTGTACAGCTCGAGCGACATCGTCTGGGTGAGGCCGGCGATCGCCGCCTTGGCCGTCGCATAGTTCGTCTGGCCGAAGTTGCCGACCAGGCCTGCGCCCGACGTCGTGTTGATGATGCGGCCCGTGAAGGTCTCGGCCGCCTGGGAGCGGGCACGCCAATGTTTCGCCGCAAAATGGCTGGGGAGCCAGGTACCCCGCACGTGCACGCGCATGACGGCGTCGAAGTCGTTCACCGACATGTTCCAGATGGCGGCGTCGCGGACGATGCCGGCGTTGTTCACGAGGATGTCGAGGCGACCCCACGTGTCGACTGCCTGTTGCACCATCTGCTCAGCGCCCGCTTCGTCGGCCACGTCGCCGTAGTTGGCGACGGCCTCCCCGCCGCGCTGCTCGATGAGCTTCACCGTGAGGTCGGCATCCTGGCTCGCGCCCTCGCCAGTGACGCTCGAGCCGAGGTCGTTGACCACGACGCGCGCCCCGTGCTTCGCCAACTCGAGCGCATGACCCCGGCCGATGCCGTGACCCGCACCGGTGACGATCGCGATCTTCCCGTCCAAAAGTCCCATCAGTTGTCCTTCGTCTCGGCGTTCTCCCCCTCAAAACGACACACTTGTGTGTCGTTTTGAGGGGAAAAAGCAGGGGCAGGGGTAGGGGTCAGGGCTTCGCGTATCGGTCGCGGAGCTCGAACTTCACGATCTTGCCCGTCGGGTTCCGCGGGAGTGCATCGATGATCTCGAGCTGCTCGGGCAGCTTCTGCTTCATGAGCCCGCGCTCGAGCAGGTAGTCACAGAGCTCACTGAGGCTGGGAGGATCCCCGGCGTCAGCAGGCACGACGACGGCGCACGCCCGCTCGCCCGTGCGGTCGTCGGGCAGCCCGATCACGGCGACGTCGGCAACCTTCGGGTGGGCGAAGAGGTTGTCCTCGAGCTCCTTGGCCGAGATGTTCTCCATGTTGCGGATGATGATGTCTTTCACCCGCCCGGTGATGCGCACGTTTCCTCGGTCGTCGATCACTGCGAGGTCGCCCGTTCGGAAATAACCGTTCTCGTCGAACGCCTCGATGTCGAGCGACGAGTCGATGTAGCCCCGCATCACCATGGGGGCCTTCAACCGAATCTCGCCTTCTTCGCCTGTGGCGGCGCGCGAGCCGTCGAGTTTCACGGTGATGAGGTCGACACCGGTGACCGGCGCGCCTTCAGTGTTGGCCAGGTCGTCGTCGTTGTCGCGCACCGATGCCATCGTGACGATCGGCGCCTCGGTCATGCCGTAGCCCGACACGATCCCCACGCTGCCCATCGCATCCTTGATGTCGTAGTGCAGCTGCGGGGGCTTTGGCGCACCACCGCCGATGTACGCGCGCGCGTCGGGGAACAGCGGGGCCGACTCGGGATGGTTGCGTTGGTATGCGAGGTAGGCCATGTGGAACGGCGTGCCCGCGCCCGCCAGGGTGACGCCGTTGGCCGCGAGCACAGGCGGCGTCGCCTCCGCGTCGAAGCCTTCGACCACGAGCATCGTGCAGCCGTAGATGAGCGCACTGAAGATGTAGACCGCCCCCGCGACGTGGGTGAACGGGAACACGCAGCCGATGCGATCGTCCTCGGTGACCTGCAGCCGCTCGCACATGCCGATGGCGGCCGACTCGATCGTCTTGTCGGTGTGCTGCGCGCCCTTCGGATCCGACGTCGTGCCCGACGTGTAGTAGTACCAGCGCACCGGCAGGTCGGCCGGGTCGTCGAGCGGTGCCGGTGGAGACGGCAGGATCGACGGGTCGCCTTGCGGCAGCACGCGGTTGGCAACGAGGACCTCGAGCCCGGGTTGGTCGGCTGCGATGGTGCGCGCCATGTCCTCGTAGTCGAACGTGCGCCACGTGCCGGGCACGACGAGCAGCTTCGCCTTCGCCTGCCGCGTCACGAACCCGACCTCGCGCTGGCGGTAGATCGGCAGCATCGGGTTCTGGATCGCGCCGAGCCGCGAGAGCGCGGCGACCAGCACGATCGACTCGATCCAGGTCGGCAGCTGCCAGGACACGACCGTGCCCTCGCCGATGCCGTTGTGGAACAGCCCGGCGGCGGCCCGCTCGGCTTCGACGCGGTACTCCGCGAACGTCACCACGCGGCCCGTGTCGTCGATGACCATCGGTCGATCAGGGGTGGCTGCCGCGCGGCGCTCCAGCAGCTCCCACAGGTTCCTGCCCTCGATCTTCTCAGCCATCGCCGTGCCCCTCGACGTCAATCTGACGGTCCGTCAGGTTAGCGCTCGACGTGGGCGCGGATCACCGTGCCGTCGGCGTCGAGCCAACCCTGCGACTCGGCGTGGACGACCATGTCGTCGAACGCGTCGCGCCACATGAGGCCAACGCCGACGGCCACGGCCGCGCCCCGCACCCAGTCGGCG
>JBEEGD010000164.1:0-25708 GCA_041166685.1 Acidimicrobiaceae bacterium
ATCCGAGCCGAGACCAGGTCCGACGATCGTGAACCGGTCGAGTCCGAGTGACGCGAGCTCTTGCAATCGATCGACGCAGTAGGACGGTGGACCGACGATCCCGAAGTGGTCGACGAAGTCAGGATCCAGTTCCGCAGCCTGCGGGGAGTCGCCGCGAGTGTGGAACCGCATGTCGTACGCGTCGTGCAACCGGTCGAGCGTCTCCGTCGCGCCGTCGAACATCGGCCCGCTCGTGGCGCCGTGCATGACGTTGAATCGGGCGAACGTGGACATCGTGCCGCTCGCCAGTTTCCGACCGATGTCGCGGTCAGCGTGCGCAACCACGTTCACGTGCGCACCAAGTGAGACCGGATTGTCGCCGGCTGCGGCCCGCGCCGTGTCGATCGCCCAGCGCAGCCGATCGACGTTCGCACCGACGCCAAAGGTGATCCGCGGGGCGTGCCGGGCAGCTACCGCGATCATGCGTGGACCGCTGGCCGATACGTCGACCGGCACGGTGGACAGGTCGGGATGCAGCCAATGCATCTTGCTGGTCGACGGTTGTCCCGCCAGCTCGAGAGCGCCGACGGGGGGAGGTGCGACGGCGGGCATGAACGAGTCAAGCGCCTCGAACGCAAGCTCCTCCCCGCGCAAGTAGGCGAGCACCGTGACCAGGTAGCGCTCGAAGTAGTCGACGCTCGCGGGCGCCCGACCCAGATGGGCCAGCGCCGAGTCGCCTCTTCCGATGCCGAGCACGGCGCGACCCTCGGACTCCGCGTGCACGCTCGCGATCGCCGACGCGGTTGCTGCGGGGTGGCGCGTGAAGGGGTTGGTCACGCCCGTAGCCAGTTGCAGGGTCGAGGTGGCCAGCGCCGCCGCGGTGAGCGCGACGTACGTGTCGCCCGCGAGATTCTGACTGTCGACCAACAGCAGGCCGTCGTAGCCCGCCGCCTCGACTCGAACGGCGTGTTTCGCGGCGTACCGAGGCAACGAGATTCCTGACGTCCAGAGCTCCATGATGCTCAATGTGGCACGATCCGCGGATGGCGGTCGACCTGCTGCACGCACTCACACTCGGCGACGTCCTCCGGGAGAACCGCCGCAGCTATCCGCAACGCACCGCGCTGGTCGACGGCGATCTCCGTCTCACATGGCCCGAATTCGACGATCGCGTGAACCAACTCGCGAACGCGCTGCGCACCGACGCTGACGTCGGCGAGGGCGATCGCATCCTGTGGTTGGGCCAGAACTCGTTTCGGGTGCTCGAAGGTCTCCTCGCCGCGGCCAAGCTCGGCGCCGTCTTCTGTCCCGCCAACTGGCGGCAGTCAGCGGACGAGCTCGCCTTCGTGATCGACGACACCCGCGCCAAGGTCGTGATCTGGCAAGAGGAGGAGATCGGCGACTCGGTAGCGGCGGCACGCGAGCTCGCGACGTCAGGCAACGAGGGCCTGTGGCTGCAACACGACGGCGACGAATACGAATCGGTCTTGGCGAGTGGAGCGAACGACGACCCGGACCTCATCATCGATCCCGCGTTGCCGGTGCTACAGCTCTACACCGCCGCGTTCACCGGCCGGCCGAACGGCGCGCTCCTCTCCCACTGGGCTGTCCTCGTGCAGGACCTCGTCATGGGCAACTTGCAACGGGTCGACAGCGAGTACGTGTATCTGAACTCGGGTCCGCTGTTCCATGTGGCCACGTTCATGACAACGCTCGCGACGTTCCACTTCGGCGGTACGAACGTGTTCACGCGCCGGGTCGACGCCGAGGAGCTGTGCCGGCTCATCGCCGCGGAACGGTGCACCGGCGCCTTCGTGATGGGGCCGACGATCGGTCAGATGCTCGAGGTCAACCAGGACGGCCGCTACGACCTGTCGAGCCTGCGCACGTTTCCCGGTAAGCCCGAGTGGAACGCGATGGTCACGGTCGATGACAGTCCGTGGGCTCGCAAGCCTGCCGGGTTCGGCCAGACCGAAGTGATGGGCATGCTCACCCTCAATGCATGGGGCGGCGACGCCGCGGGAAGTTCCGGGCGCACGTCACCGATGGCGCTGGTGCGCATCGTCGACCCTGACGGGAACGAGGTTCCGCCCGGTGACGTCGGTGAGATCGTTGCCCGGGGCCCGACGGTCATGAACGGTTACCTCCATCGCGACGAGCTCAACGCTCAGCGGCTTGCGGGCGAGTGGCATCACACGAACGATCTCGGGCGTCGCGAGGCGGACGGGTCGCTGACATGGATCGGCCCGAAGACACGCCTCATCAAGTCGGCCGCGGAGAACATCTATCCAGCCGAGGTCGAAGGGGCCTTGCAGAAGCACCCGGCCGTGCAGGAGGCGGCGGTGATCGGCGTGGCCGACAAGACCTGGGGCCAGTCGGTCAAGGCCATCGTCGTGCTCCGACAAGGCGCAGAGGCGACCGAAGACGACCTGATCGAGCACTGCAAGAAGCTCATCGCGTCCTACAAGAAGCCAAAGGCCGTCGAATTCACCGACAAGCTGCCTCGCGACGGATTTGCCATCGACTACGGCTCCCTCGACGAGCGGTTCGGGGGCGGGGGCTACCCGACGTCAGTCAGGCACTAGCCAGGAAGAGCGGCACGGTACTGTGTCGCCCCGATGGCCAACATCCTCGAGTTCCTGCGCGGCCTGCTCACGAGTCGTGACGAGCAACAGCGCTTCGGCGGGAACCCTCATGGCTACTTGACCGCTCATGGCTTCGACGACCTGTCCGGCGAGGACGTGGCCGAAGCCATCCGAGTGGTCGCCCGCACACTGCCCCCGGACGTCGCCGAGCGCTTGGCGCCGTTCCACTCTGAGGACACCACCGACCTCCCGCCAATCCGACCCCAGATCGGCGAGAGCGAGCTCGATGCCGCCGTCCGTCAACTGCAGTTCGCGAGTTCGCTGACGCCGGCCGGGGAGAACCTCGTCATCGTGGCCGCCGACGTCGAGGTCGTCGAGGTCGCGAAGGCCACCCCTGCGAAGGCGGCACCGGTCAAAGCCGCGCCGCCGAAGAAGGCCCCCGCGCCGGCACCGGCCGCCGCCCCTCCTCCCCCGTTCGAGGAGCCGTTCGTCAAACCAGAAGAGGCGAAGCCTCCCGCGCCGCCGCCGCCTCCGCCGGAACCCGAACCGGTTGTCCCGGAACCCGCACCCGTCATCGCGGAACCCGAACCTGTTGTCGCAGCGCCCGCACCCCTCATCGAACGCGAACCGGAGCCAGCCGTGCCCGAACCTCTCCCAGAGCCTGAGCCAGTGGTCCGCGAACCCGAGCCCGCGTGGGCGCGCGAACCCGCGATGGCGACGAACGACGCGCTGCGCGCCTCGACGCATGCCTCCATCGATCCGTACCGCGCGTTCGGAGAGGAGCTGTCGTCGATCATCCGCCACGCCGGCGACCAGATGCAGGAAGTCCTGCGCCGGGCTGAGGATCAAGCCGACGCCATCGTCCGCCAAGCGGAGCGCGAGGCGGACGTCATTCGAGACCAAGCGGAGAACGAAGCCAACTCGATGCGCAGTACGGCGAGCGAAGAGGCTTCGGCCACGCGAGCCGCCGCGCAGGTCGACTCGCAGAACATGCGGGAGACGGCGACGCAAGAGGCCGACGCCATCCTGCAGGCCGCGAAGTCGGCACGCGAAGAAGCGCGCATCTTCAAGCAGTCAGCGCGCGACGAGGCCAACGCTATTTTGCAGAACGCCCGCAACACGCAGGAAGACGCGCAGCGTCAGGCGAGCGAGCTGGTGAAGAACGCGGAGCACGAGTCGAGCGCACTGCTGGCTGAGGCTCGCACGCGGCGCGACGAGATCCGCGACGCCGAGCGCGAGCTGCGTAAGCGGCTCCAGGGCGTCGAGACCGTCTTCCGCTCCTTGGAAGAGGGCAGCGTGATCCCCGACGACGGGCCCGGCGAGTAACACGGGCGTTTACCGGCGGCGCATGCGCGTCTCCGAAAGCGATGCGTCGACCATTCGCGGCGACATGGAAGACGACTTCCACTGCTTCGGTGTGACATTGCGGCACGACGGCCGGCGCGTCATCGACGTGATCGGTGATGGTGTTCGGTATCCGTGGACCACTTGCCCCTCCGCGGTGGAGCCACTCCGCGACCTGGCGGGTGCGCCCCTGTCGACCCGCCTGAGCGCGCTGGGAGACCACGCACCGGCGCGCCAGAACTGCACCCATCTGTTCGATCTCGCCGGGCTGGCGGTCGCGCACGCCGCACGCGGCCGCGGCGGAACCCGCACGTACGACGTCGCCATCCCCGATCGGGACGGCACGCGCACGCAGCCGGAGCTCTGGCGCGACGGCGAGCTCCTCTTTCGATGGAGCATCGCCGGGCGACAGATCATCGGACCGCCACCGTTCGAGAACATCGAACTGCGGGGTGGCTTCATCGCCTGGGCCGAGGAGACGCTCGACGCCGACACGGCCGAAGCGGCGAGCGTTCTTCGGCGCGCCTGCGACATCAGCTTCGGCCGCTCGATCGATCTCGACGTCTTCGTGACCGCCGACATGCTCGGCGAGCGCGTTCGGGGCACCTGTCACTCATTCCAACCCGGGATGATCGAACAGGCCGAGCGAGTCAAGGGTCAGACGCGCGACTTCACGTCTGATCCAGATGCGCTCCTGCAACCTCGGTGAAGCGGCGCAGCCCTTCGATGGCTTCGGGCGAGCGCCGCCAGGGCGCACAGATCAACCGATCGACGCCGGCCTCCTCCCAACGCTTGATGTCGTCCTCTGAGGTGACCGGTCCGCCGACGGTGACCTCGAACGGCTCATCGGCGCGCCCTGCGTCTTCGCGGAGCCGGCGCAACCTCGTCATCGGCTCACCGATCGACTCGAGCGTGTGATCGAGGCCGACCCAGCCATCGCCGGCGCGCGCCGCCCGCCGCAACGCCGGCGGTGACTCGCCACCGACGATCACGGGTGGATGCGGCTTTTGCACGGGTTTCGGCTCGAACATCACCGGATCGAAACTGAAGAACTCGCCGTGCTGCTCGATCACCTCGTCGGTCCACAACCGCCGGCAGACGTCGAGCGCCTCGTCGACGCGGCGTCCCCGCGTTGCGAAGTCGAGTCCGATCGCCTCCCATTCCGTCCCGAGCCAACCCGCGCCGATGCCGACGATGGCTCGTCCACCGCTCACGATGTCGAGCGTCGCGATGGCGCGCGCCGAGATGAACGGGTGACGCAACCCGAGGAGGTACACGTGGGTCGCAAGCTTCACGCGCTCGGTACGCCCCGCGAGAAACGAGAGATACGCGAACGCGTCGAAAACGGGGGTGCTGGGCGGCACCGGGGGGTGCTCCGCACCGGCAAACGGCGACCCGCCCATCTCGATGGGAAACACGAGATGTTCCGGTAACCAGATCGACTCGTACCCGAGCCGTTCGGCCTCGTCGACGACGTCGACGAAGAACGCCGGATTCAGCCGGCCGAGCGCGACGCCGAACTTCATGGGTGCCACCCACCATCGGCCTGCCGGTGCCACCCTCCGGCGGCGAAGTTGCCACCATCGACGTGGATCGTCGTACCGGTCACGAAGCGACTGAGGTCCGTCGCGAGGAAGATCGCGGCACCAGCCACGTCGTCGACATGCCCGGCAACCGGCAACGCCATTCGCTGCGCGACATCGGCCATGTCGCCGAGACCCGGGGTCGGGATCACGTCGGGCGCGATGCAGTTGACACGGATTCGCTTGTGACCGAGCTCGAGCGCCAGCGACTGCGTGAGGTTGGCGACGGCGGCTTTCATCGCGGAGTACACGGCGTAGCCGGGGGCAGCGCGGTGAGCCTCGATCGACGTGATGTTGATGATCGACCCTCCTTCGGGCATGTGCGGCACGCAGCCACGGATGAAGTGCGTGACTGACGAGAAGTTCTCACGAATCAGCGCGTCCTGTCCTTTGGCGTTGACGTCGAGGAAATCCGCGGGGAAGCCACCACCCGCGTTGTTGACGAGCACGTCGATGCGGTTGCCGAGCGCCCGAACGGCATCGGCAACGAACGCGTCGACTTGTTCACCGTCCCGCACGTCGAGCACGCCAGTGACGACCCGTTGGCCGAGCCCGTCGATCTCCTTCGACACGAAGGCCAGACCGTCGGCGTTGCGATCGCACATCGCGACCGACGCGCCGAAACCCGCACATGCGAGCGCAATCGCTTCACCGATCCCCTGCGCCGCGCCGGTGACCAGCACGACCTTCCCCTCGAGCGATACCGACTCCGGCCCCAGCACGGATCGTCACGCTAATCAGAAAGCGCTGGGGGTAACGGTTCTCGATGCACGATCGTCAGCGTTTGTACCGCTCGGGTCAGTGCGACATACAGGAGCCGGAGGCCGGCGCGGTGCTCGTCGCCGGTCGCCGGCACGAACTTCGCCGGCTCGACCACGACCACCGCGTCGAACTCCAACCCCTTCGCTTCGGGCGGCGACACCACTGTCACTCCCGACGTCACCGACTCGAGGATCACGCCCGCACCCTCGGGCACCACCACACCCACCGACGTCCACCTGGCCGCGAGTTCGTCCACTACGCGCTGCACAACGGGCGACAGATCGCCGTCCACCCGAATGATCTCCGGCGCACTGCCGGACTCCCGCACCGATCGAGACGGACGGACGTCGGGTGCCGCCTCGGGCAACAACTGGTTGGCGAAGTCGATGATCGGCGCAGGCACTCGATAGCCCAGGTCGAGCTCCGTGAATTCCGCGCCCTCCGGCGAGCCGAGGTGCACGAGCACGTCGTCCCACGACCGCTGTGCGCCGGGGCGAGTCGCTTGCGCGAGGTCACCCAGCACGGTCATCGAATGGCGAGGGCACCGACGGGCCAGCACCCGCAGCTCCATCGCGGTCAGATCTTGTGCTTCGTCGACCACGATGTGCCCGTACGTGCGGCGCACACCGTCGGCGACGGCCTCGGCCTCGTCGACCAGTACGAGATCGGCGGCGGTCCACGGCTCGTCGTCGATGCGCCGAGTCGACTTGCGCAGCAAGAGCGCCTGCTCGCCGTCGGACAGCACACCGTCTGCCGCGCTGCGCAGGGCCGCCCGGGATGACAGCAACCGGCGAACGAGTGCCGGTGGGCTCACCGCGGGCCACACGGTCAACGCCGACTGAAAGTCCTTCGTCGAGCGGAGGTCCTCGGCGAAGCCAAGCGGCGCGGCGTCCTCGCCCCGTCGATCACAGATGTTCTGCTCAGCCATGCGCACCAGCTGGGTCCGCAGCGCGTTGCGGCCCACGTTGTGCGGGACCTGCCGCTCACGGATCTCTGTGATGGCCGCGGCGATCTCGCTGGCGGAAAGACGGACGCGCCCCCAACTCGTGGCGATGTCGAGGTCTGCGGTGGGCAGCTTGATCGTTGCCGCCGCCGCCCGGTCGAGCACGATCGCCATGCGCGCATCGCCTTTCAGCGCGGCGACCGACGCCGTGTCGAAGGCTCGCACTCGTCCGCCGAGCAACCGTTCGACCGTGCTCTGACGCACTGCGGTCTCTCCCAACGAGGGGAGCACTTGCGAGATGTAGCGCAGGAAGACCGGGTTGGGGCCGATGACGAGCACACCCTCCTCGTCGAGAACGCGGCGTTCCTCGTAGAGGAGGAAGGCCGCGCGGTGCAGGCCGACCGCGGTCTTGCCGGTACCGGGACCGCCTTGCACGACGAGACACGACTCGAGTGGCGCGCGGATGACCACGTCCTGCTCGGCTTGAATCGTCGCGACGATGTCGCGCATCTCGCCGGTGCGCTCACGCTCGAGCTCCGCGAGCAGCGGATCGGGGATGCCGCCGTGGCGGGCGGCGTGAATCGAGTCCGGATCGTCGAACACCTCGTCGAAGAGATCGTCGACGCGGCGGTTCGTCATCATGAATCGCCGTCGCATGTGCAGGCCGAACGGATCCGACGCTGTCGCTCGGTAGAACGGCGTGGCGACGCCCGCCCGCCAGTCGACCACGACGGGTTCGCCGCGCTCGTCTTCGACGTGGCGACGCCCCACGTACCAGGTCGGGCCGGGCGATCGCGGTGTGCCTTCTTCGTCGATTCTTCCGAAGGCGAGGCCGGGAACGTCGACGTCGAGTGATCGCAGGCGTTGTTGCAGGTGCCATCGAGCGATCTCACCATCGACTGCTTGCGCGGCCATGTCCTCGATCGCGACCGTCGCCTGCGTGCGGTCTCTCATGGCCGCCAAACATCGATACGCGTGATCGAGGTGGCTCTGCTCGGCATCAAGGTCAGGGTGAGCCACGACTGCTCCTTTCTGCGTCGGGACGCGCGCGAACGCCCCGCTGACCCCAACGACAGGGGGTCTGCGGTGCGTGCAGAATCCAACCTAAGCCCGCCGTCAAGAGGGTTGGAGCGTGGGTAAAGATGAGCACGTGGCTGGCACGAAGGGTCGACTGCTGGTGGCGACACCGCTGCTCACCGACCACAACTTCGAGCGCACCGTCGTGCTGATGCTGGAGGACAACGAGGAAGGGGCGCTCGGGCTGGTGCTGAACCGTCCCTCCCCGCTGGAGGTGGGCGAGCCCCTCCCCGACTGGGTCGACTTGAGCGCGTCGCCTCCGGTGGTGTTCGTGGGAGGCCCCGTCTCGCGCAGCTCAGTCATCGCGCTGGCCCGGTGCACCGACGAGCCCGACGTGTCGGCCGACACCTGGACATCGGTGCTCGGGCCCATCGGCGTGCTCGATCTCACCGCCGACGCCACGCTGCTGCACGCCGTCGTCGGTGACGTCAGGGTCTTCGCGGGGTACGCGGGCTGGGGCGCCGAGCAACTCGTCGCGGAGATCGAGGAAGGCGCGTGGTTCGTGGTCGACGCGCAGCCGAGCGATGCCGTGACCGAGGAGCCCGAGCAGCTGTGGCGCGACGTCCTACGGCGCCAACCCGACCCCGTGCGCCAGTTCGCCAACTACCCCCCCGACCTGTCCGTCAACTGACCCGCTTCATCGTTTTCCCCTTCAAAACGACACATGTATGTGTCGTTTTGAAGGGGAAAATCCCGGCGGGGAACCTGACGTTCGTGTCATGTAGCGTTCGGCGCTGATGGGGGACGACAGCGAGCGCTGGCGGAGCATCGATTGC
Source organism: Acidimicrobiaceae bacterium (assembly GCA_041166685.1). Classification (GTDB taxonomy): domain Bacteria; phylum Actinomycetota; class Acidimicrobiia; order Acidimicrobiales; family JACDCH01; genus DASUCS01. The sequence goes on from JBEEGD010000164.1 coordinate 9,050, forward strand.
GGCGCGGTCACGCCCTTCGAGAACGCGGCGGTGATGCCGGTGTTGAGCCGCGAGGTCGCCGGCGGCGCGGACGCGATCGCCATCACCTCGGTGTGGGGCCAAACGCATCTGAACGTGGGCTGGTTCGACGATGTCGACTCGACCCTCGACCTCGAAGCCTGCGACCGGCTGGGTATCGCCGTCATCCGCCGACCGCTGTACGGCGGCGGCACCGCGTTCTACGACGCCGGCTGCGCGGTGATGTGGGGCTTCCTGCTCCCGAAAGAGCGCTACTCCGATCTCGACGCAGAGCTGATGCGCTTCCAGCCGGTGGTGCTGGCCGCGCTGGAAGCGATCGGCCTCGGTGAGGTGGTCTTCGAAGGGTCGAGCGACTTGCGGTGGCATGGCCGCAAGCTCGGTGCGCTCACCGCGCAAGACGTGATCGCCTGCAACTCCGTGGGTGGCTTCCTCAACATCAAGCCGCCGAATCTCGACCTCTACCTCCAAGTCGTTCGTGTGCCCGACGACAAGTTCAAGGACAAGGTCGTGAAGGACATGCGCGAGTACGTCTGCACGGCGGAAGAGGTTGCCGGCCGGCCGGTTTCCTACGAACAGTTCCGCGACGCGCTTCTTGTCGCGTTGAAGGATGCGGGCATCGATCTCGTGACCAGCGAGCTGACGGACGGCGAGCGGTACGGGCTCACGAAGGTCGGCGCGAAGATCTCGAGTCCGGAAATGGTGCGGCGCATCTCCTCAGAGCGGTTCTCACGCGAGGCGCCCGCCGGCTCCCGCGTCGGATTCGCCAACCACAAAGGCCGCAAGCTGTGCCGCGCCGGCGTTGCGGTCGACTCGCAGGAAATCGTGGTCGCCGCACTCATGGCCGGCGACATGCATGTGAGCCCGCCCGACACGATGGATCGCATCGCCGTTGCTCTCGTCGGTGCACTGGCGCACGATCGCGACGAGCTGCGCCATCGCATCGCCTCGATCTTCGACGGGGACGACGTGCACCAAGCCGAGGTCGCCATGGGCGTCACCACCGACGACCTGCTGACGGCCGTCGAGAAGGCGGTGGCAACCGCGTGCAAGTGACCAACGGAACCACGGTGCTCGTCACCGGCGCGTCCTCCGGCATCGGTGCAGCCCTGGCGCCGATGCTGGCCGAGCGGGGCGCCACCGTCGGAGTGGTTGCTCGCCGGGAGGGTCGTCTGCGTGAGGTCCTCGAGCGCTGCAAAGGCGACGGTCATCGATCGTGGACGTGCGACCTCGGCGACGTCGAAGCCGCGGAGCAGCTCGCGCTCGACGCGTGGGATGCCTTCGGGCACCTCGACGTGATCGTGCACAACGCCGCCATCCCAAAACGCCGCACGATTCAAGAGCTCACGGTGGCGGAGCTCGAGAACGTAATGGCGGTGAACTTTTTCGCCCCAGCGCGCATGACGATGGCGGTGCTCCCCCGAATGCTCGACCGCGACCAAGGGGTCATCGTCAACGTTTCGAGCTTGGGCGGGCGCCTCGGCATCCTCCATGAATCGTCGTACTGCGCGAGCAAGTTCGCCTTGTGCGGATGGAGCGAGTCGATGGCCGTCGACCTGTGGGACACCGGTGTCGACGTCCGCCTCATCATCCCTGGGCCGATCGCCACCGAGATCTGGGACCTGCCCGACAACGACGAGCCGCTGTACCACGGGCCGTTCGAATCCCCCGAGTCGGTGGCCGCCGACATCATCAAGGCCATCGAAGGCGATCGCTTCGAGACCTACTCCCCCGACATGAAGGACATCGCCGCGTTCAAGACCAACGAGATCGACATGTTCCTCGAAGGTGTGGTCGCAATGGCGAAGCAAGAGCCGGCAGCCAAGGACGAACAAAAGGGGTCGTGAGGTGAAGGCTCTCGTTTTCGGCGAGTTTCCCGACCCGATGCCGCCGCAGCCTCCCGAGGACGCGCCCCGGCTCATCCGTCATCTCGCGTCGACGCCGATGTCACTCATCGACATCGCCGAACCAAAGCTGCTCGGACCTGATTGGGCGGTGATCCGGCCTCGCCTGACGGGCATCTGCGGCTCGGACACCAAGCAAGTGCTCATGGACTTCGAGGGCGCCGACGACAGTCCGATGACGGCGTTCATCTCGTTCCCGCAAGTGCTCGGGCACGAGGTCGTCGCCACCGTGGACCAAGTCGGTCCAGACATCGAAGGCATCGAACGCGGACAGCGCGTCGTGCTCAACCCATGGCTGTCGTGCGGGCCGCGCGGCATCACTCCGGTGTGCTCGTCGTGTGAAGTCGGCGACTGGAGCATGTGCTTCCATTTCCACGACGGCCGTCTTGCACCCGGCATCCACACCGGCAACTCCTCCGACGCCACCGGCGGCTTTGCCGAACTCGTGCCCGCGCACCAGCACATGATGATCCCGGTCCCCGACGGAGTCTCCGACGAGGTTGCGGTGCTGGCCGATCCGTTCGCGGTGTCGCTGCACGCCATCACCCGCAACCCGCCGCCGCTCAACGGCAAGGCGGTCGTGTACGGCGCCGGAGCACTCGGCACGTGCGCCACCGCGATCCTTCGCAGTCTGTATCCCACCGTCGAGGTGGCGACCGTTGCTGCGTGGGACGCGCAAGCCGCGCTGGCCGAGAAGTTCGGTGCGACGGTGTTTCGGCCGGAGCCACGACTGGAGCTGATCGAGCAACTCGCGGATTGGTCCGGTGGTGTACTGCGCGAGCCTTGGGATGGGCTTCCCGTGTGCTATCCGGGCTTCATCGACGTGGTGTACGACACGGTCGGCGCGCCGGCGACCTTCGAAGTCGACATGCGCGTGCTCAAGGCCCGCGGCACGATGGTGCAGCTTGGGCTGTCGTCGTGGGAGCGGGGAGAGTTCACGCCGCTGTACTTCAAGGAGATCCGCTGGATCGGTTCGAACGCGTTCGGCGTCGAAGAGGTCGACGGCGTGCGCAAGCACGGCATCGCCCACTATCTCGACATGGCCGCAAGCGGACGAGTGGACCTCACCGGCATGCTCACCCACACCTTCGTGCTCGACGAGTGGCACGATGCGTGGACAACTCTGATCAACCAGGAGAGCAGCGGTGCCATCAAAGTCGCCTTCGATTTCCGCGACTGAGCTCTTCGCGCAACTCCGCGAGCGAGTCGTCGATGGGCCGGCCGAGCTCGATCGCGGCGTACGACGCGCCGCGTTCTCCGGCGACCGCGTGCCCACCGAGGCGCAGGCATACACCGACAAGGTCCGACGCCACGCGTACAAGGTCACCGAGAGCGACATCACCGGGCTCAGAGCCGCAGGCTGGACCGAGGAAGCGATCTTCGAGTTGACCATCGTGACGGCGGTCGGAGCGGCGTTGTCACGACTCGACATGGCGATGGCGGTGCTGGCGCAAGCAAGGGAAGACGGCTGATGAGGATTTCGGTAGTCGACAACGGTCACCGTGGACGGGCACGCCTGTATGTATGGATGCTCGACAAGCTCGGCGGCGGAGCCCCCGACGTCATCAAGACCTTGATGCATCGCCCGGAGTTCTTCGGGCGCTATGCGTCTCGTTCCGGCCAGCAGGTCATGCGAGGTCCGTCGCCATGGTCGATCGGTGATCGTGAGCTGTTCGCGGCGTACACGTCGCGGCTCAATCAATGTCCCTTCTGAACGGGTGCACACGGCGCGGTCGCGTCGGTCAAGCTCGGGGCAGAGGTCGTCGAAGCGGTCTACGCCGATCCGGAGACGGCGCCAGTCAGCGATCAGGTGAAGGCCGCGCTCTCGCTCATCGAAACGTTCACGTTGCGACCGGAAGAGCTGAGCGTCGATCAGATCCGCATTGCGAAGAAGACCGGCCTCACCGACGAGGCCATCGAGCACGCCTTCCACGTGGCCACGCTCTTCAACACGATCGATCGGGTGGCCGACGCCTTCGAGTTCCACATTCCCGAGGAAGGGTTCGACCGAGGCGCGAAGATGCTGCTCCGGTTCGGCTACAAGTTCCCGCCCTTCCTTTGGCCGCGCCCCTGACACGTCGTCCGTGACAGGCTGACGTCATGCCCTCCACCAGGACTGAAACCATCACCGCTGCTGACGGCGGACAGTTCAGCGGCCACCTCACGGTTCCCGACACCGGTCGCGGCGCTGGCGTCCTGCTGCTCCAGGAGATCTTCGGCGTAGGCGACTTCCTGAAGTCCAAAGCCAACGACCTCGCGGAGCTCGGCTACGTCGTGATGTGCCCCGACGTGTTCTGGCGTGTGCAGCCCGGCGTCGAGCTGGCCCACGACGAGGCTGCGCTCGGCGAAGCCTTCGGCTACATGACGCGGTACATGGAGGAGGTGCCGGACGAGACCAAGGTCGCCGATCTCGGCACCGCGCTCGACCACCTGCGTGCACTGCCCGAGGTCGCCGGTCAGAAGGTGGCGGCGATGGGCTACTGCCTCGGCGGCGCGCTCGCGTATTCAATCGCGTGTCACTTCGAGCCCGACGCGACAGTGTCGTACTACGGATCGGGGATCGCCGATCGGCTCGACGAGGCCGAGAGCCTGACATGCCCGATCATCTTCCACTTCGGCGGCAGCGATCCGTTCATCCCGAACGAGCAGGTCGACGCGATTCGAGCACACCTCGAGGACCGCGACTCGGTCGAGATCCATGTGCAACACCAGGCGGGTCACGCGTTCGAGAACTTTCTCGGGGCGCAGTTCTACGATCCCGCCGCCGCCGCCGCGTCCTGGCCGCTGACCGTCGACTTCCTCGAGCGCGAGCTCAAAGGCTGAAGAGCATGAAGGGCAAGACCGTCGTCATCACCGGGGCCAACACCGGGATCGGCAGGGAGACCGCGGTAGGCCTGGCCGAGATGGGTGCGACCGTCGTGTTGGCGTGCCGCAATCGGTCGAAAGCGGCCGCCGCCGCGCATGAGGTGCGCACCCGCTCCAACCACGACGACGTTCACCTCGTTGACCTCGATCTCGCCGACCTCGACTCCGTGCGAACGTGTGCGGCCGAGGTGCTGGACCAGTGGGACCGGCTCGACGTGCTCATCAACAACGCCGGCCTTCAGCTCAAGGAGCGCACGACGACGAAACAGGGGTTCGAGACGACCTTCGGTGTGAACCACCTTGGGCACTTCTACTTGACGTACCTGTTGCTCGACCGCCTACGCGCCGCGGCGCCAGCGCGAATCGTGAACGTCTCATCGGTCGGCCATCACTTCGCCCGCGCCGGTCTGCCGTGGGACGACCTGCAACACGACGTGAGCCGGTATACGCCGAGCGGGGCTTACTGCGAATCCAAACTGGCCAATCTCCTGTTCACCCGCGAACTCGCTCAACGCCTGCCGCCGAGCGAGGTCACGGTCAACGCGTGCCACCCCGGCGCCGTACGCAGCGAGTTCGGCTCGAGCGAAGACATGGGCAAGCTCTACGGAACCTTCATGAAGGCGGGTGCGCCGTTCCTCATCTCACCGAAGTCAGGCGCGCGCACCTCGATCTATCTCGCATCGTCGCCGGAGGTCGAGGGCAAGACCGGGGGCTACTACGTCCGCCGGAAGCTCCGCTCCGGCTCCAAGCAATCCCGCGACGAGCAAGCCGCAGCGCGCTTGTGGGCCGTCACCGAGGAGCTACTCGCGTCGGTGGGCGCCCGCTGAGCTCCATAGATCTCGAACTCACGACGGCGCGCCGCGACGACCTGATCATCGATGCGGACGGGCGCTGGTCGAGCACCGCCCTCAACGAGCGGGTCTCGGTCGTGGCCGGTGGTCTGCGCGAGCGAGGGGTCGTGGCTGGCGACGCCGTCTGCTGGCAGTTGCCCAACGGCATCGATTCCGTCGTGCTCTACCGCGCCTGCTGGCGGCTCGGGGCGCGAGCCGTACCCATTCACCACCTGGCCGGCCCGACCGACGTCGCCCGCATCGTCGACGCGGTTGGTCCTCGACTGGTGGTGAGCGACGCGCTGCCATCGGGTGACGCGGTCTCTGACGGCCCGGCTGACCCTGACCTCGAGGCCGTCGTCCTCTTCACCTCGGGCTCGAGCGGGGCGCCCAAGGGTGTGATCCACACGCAGGGCGCGCTCGCGTACAAGGCGCGGCTGATGGCAGATGTCCATGGGCTGACACCCGACGACGCCATCCTCATGCCCGCCCCGCTGGCTCACATCTCCGGATTGCTGAACGGCGTCACCGTGCCCGGAATCGTGCCGATGAAGACCGTACTGATGGCGAAGTGGGATCCGGTGCAGGCGCTGCAACTCATCGAGCGCGAGCGGATCACGTTCATGATCGGTCCGCCGACGTTCTTCATCGGCCTCATGGGCGCTCCGGGGTTCTCGTCCGATGCCGTCGCCAGCCTGCGACTGGTGTCGTCTGGCGGCGCGGGCGTGACACCGGCGTTCGTCGATGAGGCGAGTGAGCGACTCGGCTGCATCGTGAAGCGCACGTACGGCTCGACGGAGGCGCCAACGATCACCACGAGCCAACCAGGCGACGATCCTGCGAGAGCGCGGACCACCGATGGCCGCCCAACAGGCACGGTCGAGGTGCGCATCGACACCACGGGCGAAGTACTCGTGAAGGGCCCGGAACTGTTCACCGGATACCTCGACCCTGGACAGAACGAGATCGCGTTCACCGAGGATGGATGGTTCCGCACCGGCGACCTCGGCCGTCTCGACGATGGCTGGCTCACGATCACCGGACGTATCAAGGACATCATCATTCGTGGCGGCGAGAACATCGCGGTGGCGGAAGTCGAGGGTGCGTTGGAGGCCCATCCGTCAGTGCGCCAAGCGGTCGCGGTCGGCGTTGCTCACGAGCGGCTGGGCGAACAGGTCGTCGCCTTCCTGCAGCTGGTGCCGGGGGCGTCGTTCGACCTCGAGGAGTGCCGCCTCTGGTTTGAGTCACAGGGCGTTGCGCGGTTCAAGACACCCGAGCGAGTGGTCGTCGTCGACGAGATCCCCGTGATGGCGGCAGGAAAACCCGACCGCGACGCGCTCCGCACGCTGCTCTGATCAGAGGACGGATTCGCCGGCTTCCACCCGCGGGCGCAGGAGCTGCGTGATGCGGGTGCGGTGGACGACCGCGTCGCCGAACGCGAGTTGATCGAGCTGCGCCCGCTTGAGGAAAAGGTGCACGTCGTGTTCCCACGTGAAGCCGATTCCGCCGTGCACCTGCAACGCGGACGCGGCGACGCGCTTGGAAGCATCCGAGCACCACGCCTTCGCCGTCGACGCCGCGATCGAAGCCTCGGGATGGTCGGCGGCAATGCACCATGCCGCGTAGTACACCGCCGAGCGCATGCCTTCGACGTCGACGAGCATGTCCGCCAAGCGGTGCTTCACGGCTTGAAAGCTGCCAATGGGCTTGTCGAACTGCACTCGGTCCTTCGCGTAGTCGACGGACATGTCGAGCAGGCGTTGTGCCCCGCCGAGCAACTCCGCGGCATAGGCGGTTGCCCCCCGATCGATGAAGCCCCGCACCGAGTCGGCCCCACCGAGCACCGTCGCATCACCATCGCCAGGATCGAACCATCCGACCTCGCGCGTGACGTCCATTGCCGGTTCACGATTCGACCGCGGCTCGACCGCGATGAGCTCGTCTCCCCGCACACATACGGCCACGCCGGCCGACGCCGCGTACGGAACGACCTCGCGCGATCCCGATGCCGCAGCGCACGCGATCACGTCGCCGGCCAAGAGAGCGTCGGCCCACGCCGTACCCGACAACGCATCGAGCGCGACGATCTGCTGGAGAATCGGTGCGGGCGCAACATGGCTTCCGACCTCTTCGAGCAGCACTGCGACCTCGACCCAGCCGAGGCCGACTCCACCGGCGTCCTCGGCGACGGCGATACCAGTCCAGCCCTGGTCGATCATCGCCTTCCACAGCTCGGCATCCCACGGTGCGCCCGCGTCGAAGGTGGCGCGTACCTGCGCCGATGAGCTGCGGGCATCGAGTAGCTCACGCGCCGCGGCGCGCAGCGCCTGTTGGTCCTCGTTCAGCTCGAAATCCATGCACCCGCACCTGACACGGGCGTCAGCATACGATCTGGCCCTTCATGGACTTGGCGCCGACAGCCGAACAAGACGAGTTCCGCGCGGAGTGTCGGAGTTGGCTGCGCGCCAACTTGCCGTGGGAGTACGGAAAAGGATTCCCGCCGCGCTTCGACGATCTCGGCGAGGAGGTCGCGTTCCTGCGCACGTGGCAGGAGAAGCTCGCCGATGCTCGTCTGGTTGGCGTGACGTGGCCGGCCGAATACGGAGGCCGCGGCGCCGGCCCGCTGCACCACTTCATCGTCCAGGAGGAGTTGGCCCGGGCCCGGGCGCCGGAGCTCGTCGGACGCATCGGCATCAATCTGGTGGGTCCGACGCTGCTGGCCCACGCGACCCCAGAGCAACGCACGCGGTGGCTGCCCAAGATCCTGCGTGCGGACGAGCTGTGGTGCCAGCTGTTCAGCGAACCGAACGCGGGAAGCGACCTCGCAAGTGTCTCCACTCGGGCGGCCCGTGGAGACGGCGGCTGGATCGTCAACGGTCAAAAGGTGTGGACGTCGTACGCCCAGTTCGCGGACTGGGGTCTGTGTCTTGCCCGTACCACTCCCCTCGACGAAGCGCCGAAGCACAAAGGGATCTCGGCTCTGGTCATCGACATGCGAGCACCGGGCGTCGAGGTACGACCGCTCGTGCAGTCGACCGGTGATGCCGAATTCAACGAAGTCTTCTTCGACGACGTCGTCGTGCCTGAGGATCACGTGATCGGCGCCGTCAACGACGGCTGGCGGGTGTCGTCGTCGACGTTGACCCACGAGCGGGGCACGAACCCGCGCCAGCTGGTGCTGCACATCCAGCTACTGGAGGAGTTGCTGAAGCTGGCACTCGAGAGCGGTGCGTACGACGATCATCGTCTCGGGCAGCGGCTGGCGCAGGCCTACGTCGAGGTGCGCCTCTTCCAACTGCACAACTGGCGTTCGCTGTCGCGCCTCGAGCACGGGCGCGAGCTCGGGCCGGAAGGGTCCGCCTTGAAGCTCTACTGGAGCGAGATGAGCAAGCGTCTTCACGACACGGCGATGGCCGTGCTCGGTCCCGCGTCGCCGTTGTGGCGCGACGCCACCGAGAATCCCGGCGACGGACGGTGGCAGCGGAGCTGGCTGTACTACCAGTCGTCATCGATCTTCGCCGGCACCAACGAGATCCAGCGCAACATCATCGGCGAGCGTGTGTTGGGGCTGCCGAGATGACCGGACCGCTCGAAGGGTTGCGAGTCCTCGACCTCGGAACGCGCATTGCTGCGCCGTTCTGCGCGGGCTTGCTCGGCGAGATGGGCGCCGAGGTGATCAAGATCGAGCAGCCGGGTACGGGCGACTTCATGAGGGAGATCGGCCCGTTCGCAGACGGCTATTCGCTGTTCTGGGCGGTCGAAGGGCGTGGGCGCAAGAGCGTCACGCTCGACCTGCGCACGCCGGAAGGCCAAGACTTGTTTCGCCGGTTGGCGGCGACCGCCGACGTGGTCGTCGAGAACTTCCGGCCAGGCACGCTCGAGCGCTGGCACATTGCCCCCACCGATGTGGAGCCGCGACTCGTGTTCGTTCGCATCTCGACGTTCGGCCAGGACGGGCCGCTCTCCGAGCGCCCCGGCCTCGATCGCGTCGGCATTGGGTTCGGGGGCCTCATGCATCTCACGGGCTACCCCGACCGGCCGCCAGTACGCGTTGGCGTGACGCTGTCAGACTACCTCACCGGAGTGTTCGCGGCGAACGCGGCAACGGCCGCTCTCTACCGGCGTGACGCCCGGGGCGGCAGCGGAGCGGTGGTCGATGCCAGCCTCTACGGCGCGGTACTGCGGATCCTCGAATGGACGCTCGCGGCGTACGACCGTCTCGGTGTCGTCCGCTCGCGCGAAGGCAATCGCCTTGCGAACTCCGCTCCGCTCGACAACTACCCGAGCGCTGACGGCAAGTACGTGTGCATCGTCGCCGGCAGCGACGCCAACTTCGCCCGGCTGTGCAAGGCGATGGGCCGACCAGACCTCATCGATGACGCACGGTTCGCCCGCCTCGCGGACCGCGCCGAGCGCAGCGACGAGATCAACAATCTCGTCGCTGACTGGACGAGATCGCTGTCCGCGACCGACGTCGAGGCGGCCTGCGTCGCACATGACGTACCGGTTGCCACCGCGTACACGGCAGTCGACATCTTCGCCGACCCTCACATCGCCGCCCGCGGTGATCTCGTCACCGTCGACGATCCCATCATCGGCGCCGTGCGCCAGCAGGCGCCCTTCCCGCGCTTCGTCGGCACTCCGGTGGAGACGCCTACTGGCGCGCCACGCCTCGGCGAGCACACCCGCGAGGTACTGGCGACGCTGCTCGACTTGGGCGACGCCGATCTCGATCGGCTCGCGGCCGAGGGCATCACGTGATCGACCTCCTCGACATCGACGGAGACAACGTGAGGCTCGTCGGCGGCTACTCGCCCTCGAGCGGCCACCATCACTTTCCTCTCGCACCGGTGTGTCCGTACACCGGGGCCGACGACGTCGAACGCGTGATGCTGCCGACCAACGGCAGGTTGTGGGCATGGACTGCGGTGACAACTGCGCCGCCCGGCTATGACGGACCGGTCCCCTACGGGTTCGGGGTCGTCGAGCTGGACGACATCGGGTTGCGGGTCGTCGGCCGCCTCACCGAGCCCGACCCGAGCGCGCTGCGCGACGGACAACCGATGCGACTTGTCACCGAGAAGATGGGCGACCTCGACGTCTGGGCGTTCACCCCTCAATGACCGTGGAGATCAGCGGTGTCGGCCTTCATCCGTTCGGCCGTTTCGACGACAGAACGGTGACCGACATGGGAGTCGCCGCGGTGAGGGCGGCGCTGGCCGACGCGGACAATCCCCGCATCGACGCGGCGTTCTGCGGGACGGCGTACTCGGGGGTGGCCGCTGGCCACCGCGTGCTCGGTCAGCTCGCGCGCACCGGCATTCCGATCGTCGACGTCGAGGCCGGATGTGCGAGCGGAGCCGCTGCCCTCGCACTCGGAGCCAGCGCGATCCGCGCCGGCGAGCGCGACTGCGTCCTCGTCTTCGGCATGGAGAAGATGCCCAAGGGAATGATCCGCTCGTCGTTCTTCGAACCGTGGCAGGAGCAAGCCGGCCTCACGCCGGCGCCCGCGTATTTCGCGCTGCGGGCGCAACGGCTGATGGGCGAGGCGGGCCTGACGAAGAACGACCTTGCGGCCGTTGTCGTGAAGAACCGCCGCAACGGCGAACACAATCCTCACGCGATGTTCCGCAAGCCTGTCACCGCCGACGAAGTCCTCGCCTCTCGAGTCGTGTGCGAACCGTTGCATCTCTGGATGCTGTGCTCGCCCAACGAAGGCGCGGCCGCCGTGGTGCTGCGCCGCAGCACCGATGGCGTCCAGGTCCGGGCCGCTTGCTTACGGTCGCATCTCCCAGGCAGCGTCCTCGCGGAGTCGACACCGATGGCCGGTATCGACGACGCGGACATCACACCACCCACGATGCTCGCCGCCGACGACGCCTATATGGCGGCCGCCATCGGGCCGAGCGACATCGACGTCGTCGAGTGTCAAGACACCGACGCGGCCCGAGAGCTCTTGACCTACCAGGAGCTGCGATTGTGCGCCCTCGGCGAGCAGACCAAGCTCCTGCGATCCGGCGAGGTCGAGCTCGGAGGGCGCCGACCGGTCAACCCGAGCGGAGGGCTGCTCTCGAAAGGTGAACCCCTCGGCGCCTCCGCCATCGGGCAGGTGGTCGAGCTCGTACAGCAGCTGCGAGGTCAGGCGGGCCCTCGCCAGGTGGCGGGAGCCCGCACCGCGCTGGCCCACACCGTCGGCCGCGGGGCCAACGCCAGCGTGGTGATCCTCGCCCGATGACCGTGAGTGCTTGAATCTCCGCCGTGCGCCGGGCCCTGCTCCTCCTCGCCGTCTCGATGGTGCTCGCTTTCGCGGTCCTCCCGGCGAGCGCCGCGACCAGAACGGTCCAGATCAAAGACTTCTCGTTCAGCCCGTCGTCGGTGAGCATCATCGAAGGCGACACCGTGACCTGGACCCAGAACGGCGCCGTAGGGCACTCGGTCACCGCAGACGACGGCTCGTTCGACTCCAGTCCCCTTTGCACGCCGACCCCCAATGACGACAACTGCCTCAAGCCGGGAGATTCCTTCTCGCAGACCTTCGACACCGCCGGGACCTTCAGCTACCACTGCCGTGTGCACGCATCGATGATCGGCACGGTGGTGGTCGGCGCGGCGCCCACAACGACAACGACATCGACGACGTCACCGTCGACCACGACCACGACGACGAAGGCCACGACGACGACCAGCACGACCGCGTCGACGTCGTCCACGACGACCACCAGCAGTTCGACCACGACGACCACCACGACGCTGTTCTCCAGCGGCAGTGGACAGGTCGGCATCGCCGACAAGGGCGGGAAGGGCGGCAGCTCGTCGGCGTTGCCGCTGCTCCTCGGCGCGGCAGTGGCGGTCGCGGGGTTGGCCGGCCTGGCCTACTGGCTCTGGTGGCGCAGCGGCGAGCCGTACGACGATGGACCGGACTGGACCCAGGAACCTCCACCCACGGTCCAGGGGCCGCGCATCTAACGATGCATCCAACCGTGTACCGACTAGCTGGGGTCGCGTTGGTGGTGGGGACCATCCTCGTCGCGCCGTTCTCGGCGCGCGCCCAGGACGCATCGTCCGTCGAGATCCACGACAACTACTTCTCCCCCGCCGAGATCCATGTCCCCGAGGGAGGGACCGTGACGTGGACGAACCTTGGCGGTAGTCACTCGGTGACGTCCGACGATGGCGTGTCGTTCGACTCGAGTCCCAACTGCAGCACGCTCCCACTCGCGCAGTGCATGGTCGACGGTGAGACTTTCCAGCAGCAGTTCAGAGTGCCCGAGACGATCACGTATCACTGCCGAATCCACGGAAGTGCCATGGTCGGCACGGTCGTCGTCGATCCGGTGACGACGACGACAACATCGACCACCCTTCAACCCACGACGACCACCGCCGAGGACCCGTCGAGTACGACCATCGCCAGCGATCAGTCCACGTTCGTCACGCAACCGTTGCCAAGCCCATCGCCGACATCACGCGTCGCCGCGTTGCCAAAGTCGATCATCCGGAACCGGCAGACCGACGAGTTGCGCCCGTGGGTGATTGCCGACGTCGTCATCGCGGGCACGACGACGCTCGTGGGCATCGCGCTGGTCCGCCGCGGCCGGGTGCCGTTCGGGTAAATCTAGAGAGATGACAGCAGACCAACAGGTCACGCGCCGGCCACGCACCGCGATGTACATCGGTGTCGGGATCGCCGCAGTGGCCTTTCTCGGCCTCTACGTCTCGGTGTTGAAGAACTTCCGCGACGCCGGTGAGCGCAAGTCCGAGCCATTCGTCCTCGGTGACCAACAGCTGACGGATGGGGTCGCGGTCGACGCCACCGTGCTGAACGTCGACCCGATCAAGGGTGAGATGATCGTCCGGCTCAGCTTCGAGCCGCTCGGGAGCTTCGCCGCCGGAAACGGCACGCCGAGCCATGACCTCAAACTGCTCGTCAGCGCTGGCTCCGGCAACGTCGAGCGGCCGTTCACCAAGGGCAAGCTCATGGCACCCACCGATGTCACGCTGGAGTTGTTCGATGGGCAGGTCACGAACTACCCGTTCGATCACCACAAGGCACAGCTCTTCGCCGCCATGGTCCTGAAGCCAGCGTCATCAACCAACGCCAGCTCGGGAGCATCTGGCGAATCCGGTACCAGCTCCAGCGCAGGTTCGACGACCACCGGTGAAGAGACTCTTGTGCCGATCTCGATGCACGTGTTCGAGTCGCTACACGGCTTCAGTCTCGACGTCGCCGACGCCGGCGAAGTCGACGACGGCACCATCGATGCCACCTTGAAGGCCGATCGCGCATCGTCGACCGTCGTCTTCGCGGTGTTCGTGATGGTCCTGATGTGGCTCCTCGCGATCGGCGCGCTGTTGCTCAGCCTGTCGGTGCTGGTCGGCGGACGAAAGGTCGAACTGGCGATGTTCGGCTTCCTCGGCTCGTTGCTGTTCGCCTTTCCCGCCATCCGCAACGTTGTGCCGGGCACACCACCGATCGGTTCGTTGAACGACTACCTCGCGTTCTTCTGGACCGAGGCAATCGTCGCGGTGTCGCTCCTCATCATTCTCAGCGTCTGGATCTTCCGCCCGGCGCGCTGACGAAAGAGCGGCTCGCCTGCGCCCTCGCTACACCGCTCCCACAACCAGGTCGGCGAGGCGCTGGCGCTGCCAGCCCTGGTAGCCGAAGAGCAGGTCGGTTTGCTTTGCCTTCCGATAGAAGAGGTGGGCGTCGCAGTCCCACGTGAAGCCGACGCCGCCGTGGATCTGGATGCACTCGGCCGTCACCTCGTTGGCCGCCTCGCCCGCATAGGCCTTGGCCATCGCCGCCGCCTCCGCGCGCACCGGCTCCTCGGCGTCGGACGCCCAGGCCGCGTAGTGCGTCCCGACCCGCGCCAGCTCGAGGCGGTGGAGCATGTCGGCGGCCTTGTGCTTGATGACTTGGAACGTGGCGATCGGCCGATCGAACTGGACACGTACCTTGGCGTACTCGACGGCCAACGTGTTGGCGGTCTCCATCGCTCCCACCAACTCGGCGCAGAGCGCAACGTTCGTGTCGTCGACGATGCGTTGCCACGTGCGCGTTTGGTCGCCTGACGGACCGACGGGCTGCGCCTCGTGTCCATCGAACTCGAGCCGGCTGACCTTGCGGGTCACGTCCCACGCGGGCACCAACTCCGCGCCCGGCGCCTCCACCAGGAACGTGCCAATCCCCTGTTCGGTGCGAGCGACGACGAGCGCCCAGTCGGCGGTGTGACCGTCGAGCACGACGGGCTTCGTACCGGTGAGGCGCCACCGTCCCGCCTTGCGGATCGCACGAGTTCTCACCCGCGTCACCGGATCTCCCGCGCCCACTTCTTCGAGCGCCACCGTGCCGCGCGTCGCGCCCGACGCCAACGACGCCAGCTGGTCACTCAAGCCGAGGTGCTTGGCCGCCAGCGTCGCGAACACGGCCGAGGAGAAGTACGGACCAGGGAACGGCACGCGTCCCATCTCTTCCATCACGACGACGAGATCCACGAGGCCCAGGCCCAAGCCACCCGCGGACTCGGGGACGAGCAGTGCCGGCCAACCGAGGTCCACGAGCTGGCCCCACACCTCGTCGGTGTAACCGCGCTCGTCGTCGATCATCGCCCGCACATAGCTCGACGGGCTCTGACGTTCCATGAAGCTCCGCACCGTTCGACGAAGCTCGTCCTGGTCCGCGCTAAACGTGAAATCCACCGACACCCCCATAGAAACCTGACATGGGCGTCATGGTACGTTGACCGCGATGGACTTCGCCCACACGGCTGACGACATCGCGCTCCGCGACGAGTTGCGGGTGTGGCTCGACGACAACCTGCCCAAGTTTCTCGCGGAGTGGGGCGAGCAGGATCACAGCGCCGACGGTCCACCGGGAGCGCACGGGATCATGGGCGCGATGGAGCGCCGCCGGGCCTGGCAGCGCAAGCTCAACGAAGGTCGGTGGGCGGCGATCAACTGGCCGGTGGAATGGGGCGGCCGGGCGGCGACGGTGACGCAGAACGTCATCTACTCCGAGGAGATGGCCAAGGCTCGAGCGCCCGGAATCTTCAACGCCAACGGCCTGTGGCAGATCGGCCCGATGATCATCCGTTGGGGCGACGACGAGCAGAAGATGCAGTGGGTGCCCAACATCCTCAATGCCGACGATCACTGGTGCCAGGGATTCAGCGAGCCGCAAGCCGGCTCTGACCTCGCAAACCTCCGCACGCTCGCGGTCGCCGACGGCAAGGACTACGTGCTCAACGGCCAGAAGATCTGGATTTCGACCGCGCACATCGCCAAGTGGGGGCTGTTCCTCGTCCGCACCGACCCGACTGCGATCGAGCGCGGCGTGAAGCACGAAGGCATCACCGCGCTCATCGTCGACATGGAGGCCGACGGCATCGAATGCCGCCCCATCCGCGACGTGACCGGCGAGGAGATGTTCAACGAGGTCTTCTTCACCGACGCCCGGATACCGACCAAGTACCGGCTCGGCGACGAAGGCGCGGGTTGGCAGGTGGCGATGGGCACGCTCGGCCATGAGCGAGTCGGTACGGCCGGTCTCGCGATCACGATGAAGGCCGACCTCGAGTCGATGCTGTCGCTGGCGCGCGCGGTCAATCCGGACGCGCTGCGCGATCCCGGACTGCGCGACCGCATCGCCCGTGCGCACACCGACATCGAATACACGCGTCTGTTGAACTACCGCGCCCTGTCCAAGATCTTGAAGGGTGAGCCGAACTGGCCTGAAGTGCCGCTCGCCAAGCTTCAGTGGAGCCACCTCGCGCAAACGCTGGCCGATCTGGCCTGCGACCTGCTCGGGCCGTCGGCGGTTCTCGCCAAAGGCGGACCTGATGCGATCGATGGCGGCGCGTGGAATCGCCTGTACGTGTTCCAGCGCTACACCTCGATCGGCGCGGGCACCACCGAGGTCCAGAAGAACATCATCTCGGACAAGGCGATCAAGCTTCCCCGAAGGTGAAGCTCCGACAGGTCGCTGAGCTGGACGTTCAGCGAATCAGAGGATCATTTCGGCTCGTCTCAATCCGGTCAGCGAGCGT
>JBEEGD010000165.1:0-4530 GCA_041166685.1 Acidimicrobiaceae bacterium
AGATGAAGCCGCGCCGCTTCGCGAGCGAGACGAGCTTCTCCATCACATCGGGGTGGTTTGCCATTCGGGAAAACTAGTCGCCGAGGCTCTCTCCGACTACGCGTCCAGCTCGGCGCTTAACTTCGGCTCCGCCGGTGCGCGCTGCCCCAGCAGCCGCGCCACGATGCGATCACCGTGATACCGGCCGTTCTCGATGAACACCTTGTTCGCGTCAAATCCGGCGACGACGACTCCCGCGATGAAGATTCCCGGCACCGATGTCTCCAGAGTCTCGCGGTTGTGTGACGGAATGCCGGTCTTCGGGTCGATCGGTACTCCCGCCTCGCGCAGAAGAGCAAGACTTGGCGCGAAACCCGTCATGACGTAGACCCGGTCCGCCTTGATGCGCTGCTCGCCGCCGCCGGTCTTGAGCACCACTTGGTTCGGCTCGATGGCTGTCACCCGACTCTCCCATTTGGTCGCGATGAAGCCTTCCTTGACCCGATTGCTGAAATCCGGAAGCACCCACGGCTTGATCTTCTTGTCGAAGGTCGGCCCGAAGTGAACCAGCGTCACGCGCGCTCCCGACCGCCAGAGATCGAGCGCTGCCTCGGCGGCCGAGTTGCCGCCACCGACAACGACGGCCTCCTGGAGGAAGGCTTCGTGGCCCTCGCGATAGACGTGCGCGACGTGGGGCAGATCCTCGCCCGGCACACCGAGCCGGTTCGGAGATCCAAAGAATCCGGTGGCGACGACGACCGACGCGGTCTTCGTGCGGCGTTCCTCGCCGGCAAGCGTACGCGACACGACGGCGAAGTCTCCGGAACGGCCCTCTATGGCGGTGACCCGCTCACGCTGCCTCAGCGGAATTCTGAACTGCAGCACCGCGGCGCGATAATATGCGAGCGCGTCACGTCTGCTCGGCTTCTCGGTTGCGATTACGAAAGGCAGGCCGCCAATCGCGAGCTTCTCGGCGGTCGAGAAGAATCGCACGTAAGTCGGGTACGCGGCGATCGTGCTGACCACCACCTCCGCATCCAACACGAGGGTTTTCAAGCCGGCGTTCTGTGCGGAGATGGCGGCGGCGAGACCGCACGGTCCCGCTCCAACGATCACGACGTCTACATCGTTCGCCATCGGCGGGGCGGGCTTGCTAGGCGACGCCGGCGGGGCGAGATGGGACTGCACCCTCCACGCCTATGATCTGATCGCGTCGAGTTCCGACGCTCACGTAGGTTATCGGCGTCTCGACCAGCGCCTCGATGCGATCGAGATAGCGCCGCGCTTCCTTCGGTAGATCGATGAGCGCGCGCGCCTCGGCCGTCGAAGTCTTCCATCCCTCGTACCACTCGTATCTCGGAACCGCGCGGTCGAGCACGCTGAGGTCGCCGGGAAATTCCTCGTACAGGTCGCCGCCGGCCTCATAGCCTGTGCACAATCCAATGCGATCGAGCGTGTCGAGAACGTCCAGTTTCGTGACGGCGAGATCGGTCAACCCATTTACCCGAGCGGCGTACCGAACGACCACGCCGTCGAACCAACCACACCTGCGAGGCCGTCCTGTCGTCGCTCCGAACTCGTTTCCGAGCTGCCGGATCTCGGATGCCAAAGGCTCTTCGAATTCGGTGGGCAGCGGTCCGTTTCCGACTCTGGTAGTGTAGGCCTTCACCACACCTATCACGGAATCAAGCTCCTTCGGCGCAATGCCGACGCCGGTCGCCGCGCCCCCGGAGGTCGTGCTGCTCGAGGTGACGTAGGGATATGTGCCGTGATCGATGTCGAGGAGCGAGCCCTGTGCGCCCTCGAGCAGCACCGCCGAACCACCAACAATGGCGCGGTGGATCTTGAGGCCGACGTCCTCGGCGAGCGGGAGCAGTCGGCCCGTGAAGCGCTCGAGCACTTCAAGTGTGTAATCGACATCGGCCCGCTTGGTCCCCGACGTCGCAAGCTGGATGTTCGCGTGCGCAACTCCGCGTTCGACGAGCTTTCTCAGGCGCTCCGGGTTTCGCAGGTCCAGGACGCGAATGCCTCGGCGCCCGTACTTGTCCTCGTAGGCTGGACCGATTCCACGACCCGTGGTTCCGATTTCCTTGCTGGCCGAGCTCTGGCTGTCAACGAGCTTGTGATACGGGAGCACGAGGTGCGCCCGATCACTCACATAGAGTCGGCCCTCGACGTCGATGCCATCCGAGACGAGCTCGTCGATCTCTGCGAACAAGGTCTCGACATCCAGCACGACTCCATTGCCGATCGCGCACCGCACCCCCGGATGCAGAATCCCGCTCGGAATCTGGTGGAGGACGAACGACTTGTCGGCGATGTGCACGGTGTGCCCGGCGTTCGCTCCACCCTGGTAGCGAACCACCCAATCAGCGCGCTCGGCGAGAACATCCACCAGCTTGCCCTTGCCTTCATCCCCCCATTGCGCGCCGACGACGACGATGGTGCGTGTATTGGTATCGAACATCAACGCTTGGCAGGCGGTGGCGGAGGGACCTCGTCAACGACTCGAGGCGGGTCGTCGGGGCGAACGACGCTCCTGATGGGAAGTACAACCGTAAATGTCGAGCTCTTCCCGAAGACGCTTTCGGCGAAGACGTGACCGCCCAGCGCGTCCACGAGCTTGCGCGTGATGCTCAATCCGAGTCCGGTACCGCCGAACTCACGCGTCCTCGATTGATCCACTTGGCGGAAGTCTTCCCAGATGGAGTCCAGATCGGATTCGCGAATCCCGATGCCTGTGTCACGAACGTCGAATCGCAGATCTTCCTCGTCTCTCGAGATTGTGACATGGATGCCGCCATGGTGGGTGAACTTAACGGCATTGGAGAGGAGGTTGAGGAGGATTTGCTTGACTTTGGTCCGGTCGGTGTGAAGCACGAGACCCCGTGCCGGCATCTCGACGTTGAACTTGAGAGACTTCTTCTTCACCAGTGGCTCGATCTGCTGCGAGATCTCGGTCATGATGTCGTCGAGAGTGACGTCGTCGAGGTGCAGCGGCATGCGGCCGGCCTCAATCTTCGCGAGATCGAGGATGTCGTTGATCAGCGCGAGCAGGTGCTGCGCGGCGCCCTGAATGCGATTCAGGCCCTCTTCCTGGCGCGGCGTGAGATCTCCGTAGATTCGGTCAAGCATCAGCGATGCATAGCCGATGAGAGCATTGATCGGTGTGCGGAGCTCGTGCGACATGCTTGCGAGGAATTCCGACTTGAGTCGGTTCGCTTTCTCGAGCTCGCGCGACTGCCACTGAAGCCTCGTGTTCTGCTCGGCGAGATCGGCCGTAGCGGCCTGAATGCGGTCTTCCAGTTGGCCGGAGAACTTCTTCAGCTCCTCGTAGAGACCTTCGTTCTCCACCTGTTCGGTCAGATCGTGGAGCACCGAGACGATGGCGAGCGGCTCGCCACGGCGGTTGAGAATTTTTCCGGAGACCACTTCGACCGGCAGCTCTACGCCCGTGTCGGGGATCTGAAGCTTCATTTGCTCCCGACGCGCCAGCGCGGGGCTGATCGTGAAATCGGAAATGAACGTGGTGAACTTGGTATCGTTCGCCTGGACCAGAGCCGCGCGCTCCCACCTCTCGCTGTCGTCGGCCTCGAACAGCTGCTCGGCCTCCTTGTTCATGAGGATGATGTTGGAGCGGTCGTCCGTGACGAGAATCGGATCAGCGACGTTCTCGAGAATGAGGTTCAACCGGTCGCGCTCGCGCTTCGCATCGATTTCGGCAAGCCGTACGCGCTGCACTTGCCGCTCCAGCTCGTTGGCCGCCCGTCTCAGGTCGGTGACATCGCGGAGCACCGAAACCGTAGATCCCACCTGACCATCGGCTCCGCCAAGCTCGTGGGTCAGCACTTCGAACAGAAGGTCCGTGCCTTCGTCGGGGTCGACGAGATTGAGCTCGCGTGAGCCCGCGGTCTCCTTCGATCCCATGGCCGTTTTGGACAAATGGGATGTGAAGAGAAGATTGTTGATCTCGACCGCGCGCCGGCGGCCCTCGGAGTCCTTCTCTCCGCCCGACAAGAGGTGCTCGGCCCTGCTGTTCTGCACGACGATGTCGTGCGAAGCGTTGATGATTACGATCGGATCGGGAAGCGAGTTGACGATCGCGGTGAGCATCTCCCGTTGCTGGTCGAGCCGGCCCGTCGAGAGGCGGAACTCCTCAACCGCCGCCATGCGCGCGAGAACCGGTCCCGCAAGCGACGCCGCCTGAAGAACGGCCCCGAGCAATTCGTCGTCTACGGAAGTTTCGATCAGAACGACCCCGCCCGGGGCGTGGCCGAGTCTTCGGCGACGATCGACCCCCGCCAGGGTTCTCACTTTGCAGCCGTCTAGCTGCACCAGCTCGAGCTCCGCATCCATTAGGACGGGCGGAGCTCCTCTGAACTGTGGTTGAGGAAACGGGATCGCCGTCCAGTCTCCGAACGGAAAGCCGGCGAGCGCCGTCCCACCGTTGCAGCTGACCGCATGGAGTGACAACGCCGAAACGACGATCGGACTGGAGAGATCGCCGATCGGGAGGGATACCGACGGGACAGGGTCGCCATCGAAACCGAC
>JBEEGD010000166.1:0-8896 GCA_041166685.1 Acidimicrobiaceae bacterium
CCGGCACGATCATGCTCGCCGTGGACCGCGAGGTCGCCTTCCCCCACGAGTGCGCGGCCTGGCCGCCGGCGGAGATCGGGCGGCGAGTCGAGCAGGCGCTCGCCGAGGCGGGCGCGCTGCACCTGCGCGCACGCGCCACCGGTGAGCTCTCGGGGGGCGAGCTGCAACGAGCCGCGATCGCTCGCGCGCTCGTCGCTGACCCCTTGCTCGTGCTGGCGGACGAACCCACCGGCAACCTCGACAGCACGACGGCCGAGGAGATCATCGAACTGCTCGTGTCGCGCGTCCGCGGTGCAGGCTTGGCGATGATGCTCGTGACGCACGACCCGCTCATCGCCGCGCACGCCGACCGCGTGCTCACGATGGCCGACGGATTGTTGACGTGAGGAGCACCTTCAGGCTGATGCACTTGCGTCAGCTGCGCCGCCAGCCGTTGCGAGCTGCCCTCGCGGTGCTCGCGATCGCAGCCGGCGTGACCCTCACCGTGGCGGTCTTGGTCGCGCAATCGAGCCTCGACCGTTCGTTCGCGGCATACAACTCCACCATCGGTGGCCCTGCAAGCCTGCGCGTCGTCAGCCGCTTTGATCACGGGGGCATCGATGCGTCGACGCTCACGGCCATCGACAAGATCGACGCAGTTCAAACGGCGGTCCCACTCGTACTCACCGTCACGCAAGTCAACGACGCTCACGGCCACGACGAACTCGTCGCCGTTGTCGGCGCGGACTGCCGCGCCGAGGCGATCTTCGGCACCCGCGGTTGTGATCCCGAAGCGCTCGCGCGCGCCACGGACGCGGACCCGCCGGTCATCGGCACAGGTGTGCGCAATGCTGCGGGATCAAACGGCGTGCTGCGCACCGACTTCGGCGATCGTTCGCTGCAGGGAGCGCCGGTGATGCCCGAACTGGATCGACTGAACGGCGGACGGGTCGTCTTGTACCCATTGTCCGTCGCGCAAGTGCTGTTTGCTCGGCCGAACGGGCTCGACGCGATCTTCATCGTTCCGAAGCCGGGCGTCAGTACCTCACAGCTTCAAACCGCGCTCGCGGCTCGAATCGGGCCGCAGAACCGGGTGCTTCAGGCTGCGGAACCCGGGAGCAACGTTGCGTTCGTCTCGAGCCAGCTCCTGCCGTTCCTGTTCCTCATCAGCCTCTTCGGACTCGCGGTCGGCGGCCAGCTGGTGTTCAACACGATGACCCTGTCGCTCGAAGAACGCCGGCGGGAAATGGCGATCGCGTCCGCGCTGGGCGGGACGCCGGCCACCGTCACGGCCGGGGTGCTCGCGGAAGCGGCCGTGCTCGGAGTCGCCGGCGGCGCGCTGGGTATCGGCATGGGGTTGCTCGTCGCGCGGCCATTCGTGGCCAACTTCTCGCAGTTCTCGGAGCAGGCCGCGGGCATCCACCTGTCGGTGAATCCCACCGTCGCCAGCACGGTGATCGGCCTTGCCATCGGTGTGCTCGCAAGTGTCGCCGCCGCTCTCGTGCCCGCCCGCCGGGCCGCCAAGCTCGACATCGCCGGCGAACTTGTCGACCGCAGCCGCCGCCACGACACCTCGACGCGTATTCGCGCTCGGCGAGCGGTGATCCTTGCGCTGATGACGGGCAGCGGCCTGCTCATGGCCTGGCTCGGCGCCCGCAACGGCGGCCTCGAGAGTTGGCAGCCGAACGTCCTCCTGGTCGGCGTGATCCTTGCCTTCACGTGTGCGTTTCCACTGCCGCCCGCGTTCGCGCCGTTCGCCGTGCGCTGGATCGAGAAGATCCCGGTGCTGCAGCGCGGGCCCGCACGCGTGGCGGTGTCCAACCTCGTGACCGAGACCCGGCGAACGTCCGCCGTGCTCACCGCCATCGGCGCGGCCGTCGGCATGGCGTTCACCCTCGGCGGCGTGTTACCCGGAATGACCGACGGCGCCGAACAACTCGCTCGGGCCACGTCGGCTGACCGCGTCACCGTCGCGACCCTGGGACTCAACAACACGTCCGCCATCGATGCCAAGGTTTCGCCCGACGTGCAGGCCGCGCTCGGCCGACTGCCAGGAGTCGCGGCCGTCGAGCGCGAATACTTCGCGGCAATCGACCTTGCCGGAGTCGGACCAGCTGCGATCACCATGAACGACGGCCGCCCGAACCATTTCAAGGTGTATCGAGGCATCAATGTCGAGGAGGCCCATCGCCAAGGCAGGGTCATGGTCGGTCCCGGTTTGGCCCGCGCCCTCGAGTTGCGGCCGGGCAGCACGTTCGAACTTCCCGGTCGATTCGGGATCGTGTCGTTGACCGTCGGCGGCATCTGGGCCGACCCGGACAGCCTCGGTCACGGGATCTATGCGTCCAAGGCGGTGTTCGAGAGCATCCTCGGACCGCGTCCCGCGTCCCGCGTGCTGCTCGTGCCGCAGCCAGGCGTGTCGCCGGCGGCGCTGGCCGAGACTGTCCGCGCCGCTCGCGTCGCGCCGAACCTCAAGGTCTTCGACCCCGACCAGGTGACGGCGCATCTCTCTGAGGACTTCCAGGTCTTCCTGACTCCGTTCTGGATCCTGGCACGAGGACTGCTGGTCGTCGCCTTCATCGCCACGGCGTCGACACTGCTTCTGGCCGGCGTGAAGCGCCGCGCGGAGCACGGGCTGCTCGCCGCCGTCGGGATGCCGCCGGGAGACCTTGGGCGCATGGTGCTCGTCGAAGCGGGACTGTTCGGTGTGATCGGCACGATCTGCGGATTCATCGGCGGACTCATCGGCTTGGCGACGTTCTCCCTCGCCTCGACGAGCCTCACCGGACTGACGATTCCGTTCCATCTGAACCTCGTGCCGCTGTTCGTCTACGGGCTCATCGCCACCGCATTCGTTCTCGCGGGTGCGGCGTTGCCTGCGTGGCGCACGTCGCGTCTCGATCCGGTCGTGGCCCTGCGCTACGAGTAGTTGAATGGCCGGATGGCCATGACATCGGACCGGGCGACGGAAGCGACACTCCCCCACTGGGACCTGACGTCCTTCTATCCCGGGCTCGACTCGCGTGAATTCTCGAGCGCGCACGAGGGCATCGGCGCTGGAGTCGCTCGTCTCACGGCGCTGTACGACGAGCACGACGTTCGCGAGGGCGATCCGGTCGAGCTCGACAAGGACTCGATCACCGCGTTCGAAGAGGTGATCGCCGAGACCAACGAGCTGCAGGATCACCTGCGGCTCGTGAACGCGTACCTCTACGGCTTCATCACCACCGACGCCCGCGACGAGCGGGCAAACGCGCTGCACTCGCAGCTGCAAGCACAAGCGGCCCCGCTGCGCACGTTGTCGAGCCGGTTCGCGTCATGGGTGGCGCGTCTCGGTGCGGAGAAGTTGATCGACGTCAGCCAGGTCGCGGCCGACCACGCATGGCCGTTGCGCAAAGCCGAGCTCGCAGCGGTGCACCAGATGACCGAGGCCGAGGAAGACCTCGCCGCCGAGCTGAACCTCACTGGTGGCTCCGCGTGGAACAGGCTGCACGGTGACGTCACCTCGCGCCTCACCGCCAACGTGAAGGGCGATGACCTCGCGATCACGGTCGTTCGCAACCTCGCTCTGCACGCCGATCCCGAGATGCGCCGCAAGGCATTCGCCGCCGAACTCGCAGCGTGGGAGTCGGCGTCGGTCCCACTGGCCGCGGCGATGAACGGCATCAAAGGTGAAGCCAACGTCGTGAATCGGCGTCGAGGGTGGGACGACGCGCTCGCTCCCGCGCTCTTCTACAACGCCGTCGACCGCGCGACCCTCGACGCGATGCAGTCGGCAGTGGTGGCGTCGTTCCCCGACTTCCGACGCTACCTGCGGACGAAGGCGCGCTTGCTCGGTCATGGCGACTCGGGGCTTCCGTGGTGGGACCTGTTCGCGCCCGTCGGCGATCCCGCGGCCTCGGCCTGCTCGTGGGAAGAAGCGGTCGAGCACGTGCGCACCGCCTTCTCGTCGTACTCCCCCGCGCTGGTAGCGCTCGCCGAGCGGGCCTTCGCCGAACAGTGGGTCGATGCCGAAGCGCACGACGGCAAACGAGGCGGCGCGTTCTGTATGCCGGTGCGAGGTGACGAGAGCCGGGTGCTGTTGAACTATTCGGGCACGTTCGACAGCGTGTCGACCTTGGCGCACGAGTTGGGTCACGCCTACCACAACACGAACCTTGCCGACCGCACGCCGATGCAGCGGCAGACGCCGATGGCTTTGGCCGAAACCGCAAGCATCTTCTGCGAGACGATCCTCGTGCAGTCGGGTCTGGCGTCGGCCCACGGTGATCCCGGGCGGCAGCTGGTGCTGCTCGACACTGATCTGACCGGCGCGGCACAGGTGGTGGTCGACATCCACTCGCGCTTCCTGTTCGAGCGCCGGGTGTTCGAGCAGCGGGCCGATCGAGCGCTGTCCGTGCGTGAGTTCTGCGACTACATGACCGAAGCCCAGCTCGAGACGTACGGCGACGGGCTCGATCGCGATGCGTTGCACCCCTACATGTGGGCGGTCAAGCCGCACTACTACGGCACGGCCTTCTACAACTGGCCGTACACCTTCGGCCTGCTGTTCGGCATCGGCCTCTACGCGCGCTACACGGCTGACCCCGACCGCTTCCGCCTCGGCTACGACGATCTTCTCTCCGCGACCGGACTGGGTGACGCGGCCGAGCTCGCCGCCCGGTTCGGCATCGACGTGCGCGACGAGGGCTTCTGGACCGACAGTCTCGACGTGATTCGGGGCCGCATCGCTGATTACGAGCAGGTCGCGGGCCAGTTTGGCGAGTCGGGCAACGGCTTGTAGCGTCTCACCCCTCATGGGTTCGCTGATCAAGAAGCGGCGCAAGCGAATGCGCAAGAAGAAGCACAAGAAGATGCTGAAGCGCACGCGCTGGCAGCGCCGCGCCGGCAAGTAGTCAGCGAACCTCCGTCGTTCTGACGACGATTCGGTCATCTCCCGGAAATTCGCCTTCGACAAACCACGTCGACCCGCTGCCCGCCAGATTCGGCTCCTTGCCCGTCGCGTCGCCGAGACTGTCGCGCCAGGCCGCAAGACGAGGCTCGGCCGTGAGCGCCGCGCTCTCGAGATCGTTGCTGCGAGGGCCGTGGGGACCCCCGAGCTCGTCCCACTGCCGATAAACCTCGACGGTCGAGCACCCAAACGGCGGGATCACCAACGTGAAGATGCGTGGCTCGAACGGCAACGGCTCGACGTGCTCACCGACACCGGTGACCCTCGCACGACCGCCGCGCACACAGAACGGCACATCAGCGCCCAGACGCGTCGCGAGGTCCAGGTCGTCGACCCCGGCCCAGCGCAGCACTGCCGCGGCATCCGCGGATCCGCCGCCGAGGCCGGCACCCGGTGGTATGCGCTTCTGGACCCGCACCAACGCCCGGCGGTCGAGCAACGCGAGCGCGCGGTGCACGAGATTGGTGTCGTCAGCCGGAACATCTGCGCCCCGGACCTCGAGCCCGTCTCCATCGGCGAACGTGAGCGTGTCGGCGAGGTCGATGGTGACCATCTCGGCGTCGAGCAGGTGGTAACCGTCCCCACGAATCCCGGTGATGCGCAGCGAGACCGTGAGCTTCGCTGGTGCGTGAACCACCAGGCCGCTCATTCGAGCTCGCTGACGATCTCGTCGGTGTCGGCACCGAGTGCACGGCCGGCCCAGCGCACCTCGCCGGGTGTGGCCGACAGGCGAGCAATCAGTCCTTGCATCGGAATGTCATCGACCTCGATGATCGATTCCCTGGCCGCGTAGTGCGGGTCGTTCGCGATGCCTTCCATGTCGAGGATGGGCGCGATGGCTGCGTGAGCGTCTTCGAATGCGGCCAGCACGTCACCTTCGGTGCGGGCCCCGATCCACTCGGACATGAGACGATCGATCTCTTCGCGATGAGCGATGCGTCCGTCGAAGCTCACGAACCGGGGATCGTCGCCGACACCGATGAGGGCCATGACGCGACGTGCGACGGTCTCCGCGGACGTGCTCACCGCGACCCAAGCGCCATCGCAACACTGATAGGTCCCGCGCGGCACGGAGTAGGGGATCCCCGAACCCAATCGTGGCTGCTGATAGCCGAGCACGCGGTACGCCGACATGAGCGGACCCATGATCTGGAAGAGCGACTCGAGCAGGTTCACGTCGACGACCTGGCCGACGCCGCTGTGCAATGCGACCATCGTGGCGAACGCCGCGGCCAGCGCCGTGACCTCGTCGGTCAACGCGATGGGCGGCAGCAGCGGCGGGCCGTCGGGTTCACCGTTCAACGCCGCGAACCCCGACATCGCTTCGGCGAGGGTGGCGAACCCGGGACGGTGGGAGTAGGGGCCCTCTTGGCCGAAACCGGTGATCCGGGTGACCACCAGCCGCGGGTTGGCCGCCAGGAGGTCGTCGGGCGCGAGCCCGAGCCGTTCGAGTGTTCCCGGCCGGAAGTTCTCGACGAGGACGTCGGCGCTCGCACACAGGCGGTGCATGGTGGCGAGATCGTCTTCGTTCTTGAAGTCGAGTGCGATCGTGCGCTTGTTGCGGTTCAGCAGTTTGAAGAACAGCGAGTCGCCATCCGGGTGCAGGAACCCCATCGTGCGCGCGCTGTCGCCCCCATCGGGCCGCTCGACCTTGATGACGTCCGCGCCGAAGTCGGCGAGATAACGCGCGCAGTTCGGGCCGGCCACGACGGTGCTCGCGTCGATCACTCGGAGGCCTTCGAGCGGTCCTGACGTCACTGCGCCAGCCTGCCCCAGTCCGCGACCGACAGTTGTTCGGCGCGCGATTCGGGTGAGATGCCGGCCCGTTCGAACGCGGTCGCGTCGACAAGTCCGGCGAGGGAGCCGCGCAGCATCTTGCGGCGCTGACCGAATCCAGCGCGCACCAGCGCGAACAACGCGTCGGGGTCTGCGCCCGTCGCGGGCTCGGCGCGGCGCACGATGCGCACGAGTGCCGAGTCAACCCTCGGCTTCGGCAAGAACACATTCGGCCCGACACGACCGACGACCTCCGCGTCGGCCCAGTACGCCACCTTCACCGATGGAATGCCGTACGCCTTCGTGCCGGGCGAGGCCGCCAATCGCTCGCCGACTTCGCGCTGCACCATCACCAGCAGGCGATCGATCGCCGGCACCCGATCGAGCACGTCGAGCACGAGCGGTGTGGCCACGTTGTACGGAAGGTTCGCCACGAGCTGCCAGCGGTCTGCGCCGGCCAGCACCGCGGACCAGTCGAGGTCCAGCGCGTCGGCATGGATCACGCGGGGGCGAGGGTCGGCCTCGGCCAGCACCTCGGCGAGCACCGGCCCCAAGTGGCGGTCGAGCTCGATGGCCGTGACCCGGGCGCCGGCCTCCACGAGGGCCAGGGTGAGCGATCCCAGACCGGCCCCGACCTCCACCACATGGTCTCCCGGGCCCACGCCCGCCAGCCGCACGATGCGCCGGACGGTGTTGGGGTCGACGACGAAGTTCTGGCCGAGCGCCCGGCTGGGGCGGACACCATGGCGGTCGAGAAGCTCCTGAGCGTGGCGCCGGGTGATCGTCACCCGGTCAGTTCACCTCAGTTCACCAGGTGATCTCGACCTGGATGACCCCTCGGCCCGGATCGGCGAGCTTGGCGAAGGTGGCGCGATCGAGGTCGATGATGCGCCCGCCGCTGTACGGGCCGCGGTCGGTGACCACGCAGCTCGTGCGGGCACCGGTCTCGAGGCTGGTGACGGTCACAACGGTGCCCTTCGGGATCGACACGTGTGCGCACTCACCCGCTCGGTAGTCGTACCAGGACGCACCGCCCTGCTGGCTGTTTGCCGGCGCAGGGGGCGTGGTGGTCGTGGTGGTCCTCGGCGCTGCAGTGGTCGGCGGCGCGACCACCTTCGCCTGCTGCTTCGGTGCGGCTGTGCTCGGCGGCGCTGCCGTGACCGGAATCGTCTCCGCGACAGTGGTCGACGGCGCCGTCGTCGTGGTGGAGGGCGCCGTTGTCGTCGTGGATCCCGACTCGCGCACCGCCTCAACCTTGACGGACGCCGCCCTGGCCTCGGTATTCGGAATGTTGTCGATCACGAGGATGGGCAGCGCCAAGAGCGTCAACCAAACGGCGAACGCAAGGCGATGTCGCGGAACGACATACAGCTGCCGCACCTCGGCTTCGTTGGCCTCCAGAGCTCCGTCCTTTTCCCTCTGGTGGTCTGCGTGGCTTCGGTAGGGGCTTTCTCTCGTGTGCGCGGGGCACGTTACGGGGGTCGTAACACAAACGCAAACTAACGGGCTAGTCCGTCCCCGAGCGCGTCAGAGGCCAAACACCGCATTCGCGTTTGCCCAGGTCACTGCCGCAATCTCTTCATTTTGGACGTCCCGGAGCGTAGCGATGGCGTCACCGATGAGGGTCACGAAGGCCGGCTGATTCGGCGTACCGCGGTGTGGGACAGGCGTCAGATACGGGGCGTCGGTCTCGACGAGAAGGCGGTCGAGTGGACACATCGCGGCCGCGGCGCGCACATCGTCGGCGCTCGGAAAGGTGACGATGCCGGAGAACGAGAGGTACGCGCCGAGCTCGAGCGCGCGCGTTGCTTCGTCGGCACCACCGGTGAAGCAATGGAAGACCGTGCGTCGCGGTGTTCCATGCTCCGCGAGCGTGGCGAACGTGTCGTCCCACGCTTCACGCGTATGGATGACGAGCGCGAGGTCATGGGCGTGCGCGAGTGCGATCTGTTGCGCGAACACCTCGCGCTGCACGTCGCGGGGCGAGTGGTCGTAGTGGTAGTCGAGTCCGCACTCCCCCACGCCGACGACTTCGGCCTCCGCGAGCAAACCCTCGAGACCCTCGAGGCCGTCCTTGGCGTCATGCGGGTGCACGCCCGCCGTCGCCCAGACCCCGTCGAGGGCGCGAGCGACCGCGATCGCCGCTCGTGAGTGCTCGACGGTGGTGCCGACCGTGACCATCCGAGTCAC